>JAWLFR010000006.1:0-29737 GCA_041685495.1 Bacteroidales bacterium | reverse complement strand
AGGGGGGTGTTCGCTTCGCTCACCGTCCCCTCACCTTTGTAAGGGGGGTGTTCGCTTCGCTCACCGTCCCCTCACCTTCAGTACTGAAAATAAAAACAATCAATCGTTGCGCGATCAGGTTCAAAAAACAATCAATCGCTCCACGATAATTTTTGTTTTTTGCACGGCTCTCACCGGAGCAAGCTCCGTTCGAACCGTACAAAAAACAAAAAACCTCCTTGCGGAGGTTGATTGTTTTTGCTTTAACGTGGAGATAAGGGGAGTCGAACCCCTGACCTCGTGACTGCCAGTCACGCACTCTAGCCAACTGAGCTATATCCCCATAATGACTTTGCAAAAATATATTAAAAATTATTATCTGCAAAGTATGTTTTTAAAAGAGCCCGGTATTTTTTTAATTCGATCAGCCAGGGTATCTTTGAAGAATAATGATAGAGAGAAGGGGAAATATGTGGGTATTTATGGAAGTATTTAAATAAAATTTGACATTATTCTATTTAATACTTATTTTTAGGCACTCAAAATCGAAATAAAATGGAAGTAAAGAAAAACGACAAGGTAAATCTGGAAAAGCGTAAAGGTATATTCTTTCAGCTGGGGCTGGTAATTGTGTTAGCATTAGTCCTTATTGCTTTTGAATGGACAACAGGTGCACAAAAGGATAATCGTTTTGACACAGGCGATGAAGATGTAATGGAGGAAGAGATGATCCCTATCACTGAGATGGAAGAGCAGCAACCGGAAGCTCCGCCGGAGGTTCCGCAGGTGACAGAAATATTTGAAATTGTAGAGGATGATGTTGCCATTGAAAACGAAATATTGTTCGAAGACGATGAGGCTGATTTCGACGATGAAGTGGAGATGTATGATTTTGAAGTAGGAGAAGAAGAAGAGGAAGAGGAAGAAGAGATTTTCGTCGTTGTTGAGGATATGCCCACATTCCGTGGCGGTGATGTTAATAAATTCCGTGAATGGGTGCAGAGAAGGGTTAATTATCCCCAGATAGCTGCAGAAAACGGTATACAGGGTAAGGTGTTCCTTATGTTTGTTGTTGAGCCGGATGGTTCTGTAAGTAATGTAACGATTATGAGGGGGGTTGACCCGGCGCTCGATAATGAAGCTGTCAGGGTTGTTGAGAGCTCACCGAAATGGTCTCCCGGAAAACAAAGGGGATCAGAGGTAAGGGTTCGATTCTCCATTACGGTAAATTTCCAGTTACAATAATCAGGAAAACAAGTAATATTAAGGCCGCCCAGGTAAATGAGGCGGCTTTTTTTTCCCGGTTACTTATATTATTCTATCTTTATCATTGTAAACCAATATTATTATAATAATGAGAAAGCCTATCCTGTATTCGCTTATTATTATTGTCATGATTGCTTCCTGCTCATCCCCAAAGAAGCAGATGCAAAAAGGCAATTACGATGCTGCCATATCCAAGTCCGTTGAGAAGCTTCGCAAAGACAGTGAAGATACAAAGAATATTGATATCCTTGAACAGGCATATAGTATTGCTCTTGAGCAGGATAACGAGAGAATCAGATTGCTTAAGATGGAAGGAAAACCGCAGAACTGGGATGAGATATACCTTATTTATAAAAAGATGCATGACAGGCAGTCGATGGTACGAACAGTGCTGCCACTGAAATCGGGTAACAGGACTGTTGATTTTCCCTATGTTGATTATATGGATGAAATGGTGACAGCAAAAAACAAGGCTGCTGATTATTATTACGCTCATGGCCTGGAGTTAATGGAAAACAACACCAGGGAAGCTTACAGGCAGGCCCATGCTGAATTTGCGAGGGCAAAGGAATATGTTGGTGATTATGAAGGGATAGACCGTCTTCTTGAAGAGACAAGGTATCTTGGTATAAGCAGGGTTCTTGTACAGGTTGACAACCGCTCAAACATAAACTTTCCCCCTGAATTTGAATCAGACCTGCTTGCTCTTGACCTGCCCAGACTTGACCGCGACTGGGTCGAATACCATACCAGGCAGCTGGATGAGAATACTGAATTTGATTATATTGTCTCGGTGATTATTAAAGCAGTTATGGTTTCGCCTGACAACACATTTGAGAAGGACACACTCATCAAAAGGGAGATTGAAGACGGGTTCCAGTATGTACTTGATGACAACGGCAACGTAATGAAAGACAGCCTGGGCAATGATATTAAGGTGAAAAAGTATAAGGATGTGCAGTGTGCGCTTATTGAGACGGTGCAGACAAAGGAATGCCGCATTGAGGGTGATGTAGAGATTCTGACACTCAGACCTGACAAAGTGCTGAAGAAGGATCCCCTGTCTGCAGATTCTTACTTTGAACATATATCAGCCAGGGCTATAGGTGATACGGAGGCACTGCTTCCCCATCAGCTGGCTAAGACACAGAGTGAGCCTGTACCCTTCCCTTCAGATGGTGAAATGGTCATGAGGTGTTCCGATGCTCTGAAGATGGGAATAAAGACTGCTATGGAGCGCAACCGCAGGTTTATTAATTAGCTGTATTTGCCACCTGCCGGGTCCGGTCCGCCGTCATGTCGTGACCTTGTTAAAAAATGACTATTCGTGTATGGGAAAAATGATTGAAACGGATACGCAGAAAGAGCGTGCCGTGCTTGTAGGTATTTTATTGCCCGGGCAGAGTGAAGAAGAGTTGGATGAATATCTTAATGAGCTGGCTTTCCTGACAGATACAGCAGGAGCTGTGCCGGTGAAGACTTTTACCCAGAAACTGGACGCACCAAACCCAAAAACCTTTGTTGGCTCGGGGAAGATCGCCGAGGTTGGGAATTATGTCAGTGATAATGATATTGACCTGGTTATATTTGATGAAGAGCTGAGTCCCACCCAGCTCAGAAATATTGAAAAAGTGCTTCAGTGCAGGGTGCTTGACCGTACCAACCTGATACTCGATATTTTTGCCCGCAGGGCCAGGACGGCCCATGCAAAGGTACAGGTAGAGCTGGCACAATATGAATACCTGCTCCCCAGGCTAACCCGGATGTGGACCCACCTTGAACGGCAGAGAGGGGGGATAGGTATGCGTGGTCCGGGTGAAACGGAGATAGAGACCGACAGGCGTATAATACGTGATAAGATAGCCAGGCTTAAACAACAGCTGCAGAAAATAGACAAACAGATGGTTGTGCAGCGTAAAAACAGGTCTAAGATGGTGCAGGTGGCACTGGTGGGTTATACCAATGTGGGGAAGTCGACGATCATGAACATGCTCAGTAAATCCGATGTGTTTGCCGAGAATAAACTTTTTGCCACCCTTGATACAACAGTGAGAAAAGTGGTGATTAAAAACCTGCCCTTCCTGCTGTCTGATACAGTTGGATTTATAAGGAAGTTGCCCCACGGCCTGGTGGAATCTTTCAAGTCTACTCTTGATGAGGTAAGGGAGGCAGATATCCTGTGCCATGTGGTTGATATTTCACACTCCAATTTTGAAGAACAGATAGCCGTAGTGAACGAGACATTACGCGAGCTGAAGGTTGATAACAGGAAAACAATAATGGTTTTTAATAAGATAGATGCTTTCAGACATAAGCAGAAGGATGAAGATGACCTCAGTCCTATGGATAAAGAGAACTATACCCTGGAAGAGCTGGGCCGTAGCTGGATGGCTGATAATAAGCATGCTGAAACAGTTTTTATCTCGGCAAAGGAAAAAACCAACCTGGAGGCTTTTAAAGAGCTCTTATATGATGAGGTTAAAAGAATCCACGAGAAAAGATATCCCTATAACGATTTTTTATACTGAAGCGGCCGGAGTTAAACTTTAAGTGCCTGGGGCATTTAAAAATTTAATAATATCTCTCCTGTCTGTATGGCATTGGTGGCTGCACCTTTACGAACATTATCTGCCACTATCCACAGATTCAGGGCCTTATCAGACGAATAGTCCTTTCTTATACGACCGACGAAAACTTCATCCCTGCCTTCTGCTTCTACCGGCATGGGGTAGATATTCTCCATAGGATTATCCCTTACTATAACCCCCTCCGTGGCGTTTAGTATATCCCTTATATCCTGCAGCTCAAATTCTTTATTAAATTCCACGTTAACTGATTCGGAGTGACCGCCGCTTACCGGCACTCTTACCGCGGTGGCTGTTACCATTATGTTCTGATCATCAAGTATCTTCCTTGTTTCGTTAAGCAGCTTCATTTCCTCGAGGGTGTAGCCGTTGTCAAGGAAGCTGTCGCAGTGAGGCAGGCAGTTCATAAATATGGGATGGGGATAAACCGTGTTTCCCTTTGTCCCTTTAACTTCATTTTCCAGTTGTTCAACGGCCTTCAGCCCGGTGCCTGTGACAGACTGGTATGTTGATATAACAAGCCTTTTGATACCGTAGCTGTGGTGCAGCGGGGCCATTACCATTAACAGCTGTATGGTTGAGCAGTTTGGATTGGCAATGATCCTGTGGTCCTTCCTTAAGACAGCAGCATTTATCTCGGGGATGATAAGCGGCACGTCTTCATGCATACGCCAGGCAGATGAATTATCGATGACTGTTGTCCCATTATCTGCAAATACGGGAGCCCATTCTTTTGATACGCTGCCTCCGGCAGAGAAGAATGCAATATCAGGCTTCATCTCAGCTGCCCTTGATGTATTTACAATCCTGTGCTTTTTACCACTGAAAACAATATCCCTGCCTTCAGACCGGCTTGATGCCACAGGTATTAATTCAGATACAGGGAAATTACGCTCTTCAAGAATACGCAGCATAGCCATACCTACTATGCCTGTAACACCTACCACTGCAACTTTCTTCATTGACATTTTTGATTTCTGAAAATAATTACTGAAATTTATGGAAATAATGCTGTAAAGATAAGTTTTTAGCTGCTTTCATCAATTCGCTGCATGAGAAAAGTTATAGTGCTGTTTTTATTTATACCGGGTATGGTATGTGCCCAGCTTGTCTGTGAGGATTTTGAGTCAGGATCAGGTTCTGCCTGGCTGCAGAACGGACAGGGAAGGTGGGAGGCAGATTCATTATTCCCTCTCAGCGGAAATTACTCATTGCACCATAGCTATGATAACAGTGACCGTGGATGTGACCAGGCAGGTGTGATGATCAATGGGTTACAGCCATCGATGGCAGAGACGGTATGGAGATTTAAGATACGTCATACCTATAACCCGTCCTCATCCAATAACTGGTCTTACTTTCTTCTGTCTGATAGTCCGCCCTCTGAGATGAAGCCCGGGGGAACAGTGTCGGGATACGCCCTGGGAGTCAACCTGAGCGGGTATGATGACACTCTCAGCCTCTGGAAAGTTGTTAATGGCGATGTGTCAGAGCTGTTCTCAACATCAGTAAACTGGCAGAATGATATAGGTGTTGATTCAACTGCTTCATTATGCGTTACAAGGGATACTGACGGAACATGGAAAGTGTATATACATGACGGTCAGCATGAAGTTAATATTGGCTCGGGCACAGATAATGAACTGTTTTTCACGGCATGGACAGGCATAATGTTTAGCTATTCGTCCTCTCAGGACCGTAAGCTATGGCTTGATGATATAATTATTGAGGGGCATATAGAGGAGGATCACAGTGCACCGGTGCTTGATACAGCTTATTTCACCCCTGATCATAATCTATACCTTGCTTTCGATGAGGCGCTGGCGGATATGCCGGATACTAAAAACTTTTTACTGATGCCAGGTGATCTTATACCGGAAAAGGTTAGTCCTGATGGTAATGCTTACCTGCTTGAGTTTGACGTGGCACTGAAAAATAAAACACATTACAGTTTGCGTATTACCGGTGTGTGTGATATGCCTGGTAATTGCACCGATACCATTATTAATGATATATTGCTTGCGTGGCCTGAATGGGGTGATATAGTGATTTCTGAAATAATGTTTGATCCCGATCCCCCCGTCAGGCTGCCATGCAGTCAATACCTTGAGCTGCATAATCTCTCTGAATTTGAGTTCAGTGCCGGTGAACTGATCCTGCAGGCAGGCGACAGGTCATATGAGTTATCAGCTAGCCGGATAAAGCAGGGTGACTATCTGATTATCACCGGTGAGGATGATACGCATGCTTTTTCAGGCTATGGGAGGTCGGTCACCATAGATGCTCAGTTAAGTATGAGAAGCCGGGAGCTGGTAGTGCTGAGAAACAGCAAGGATGATGTTCTACACGGACTGGAATATGATAAGGACTGGTATAAGAACAGCTTAAAGAAAGAGGGAGGCTGGTCGCTGGAGATGATAGATACCGCCTATCCCTTTGCCGGCAGGGAAAACTGGACAGGATCGACTGATATCTCGGGCGGAACCCCCGGCAGGATCAATTCCGTATCAAACAGCAATCCTGATACTTATGAGCCCTTTCTCACAAATATTTATCCATTGTCAGCATCTGTGCTGCATCTTGACTTTTCGGAAAGTATGGATGGGGGACTGACAGAAAGTGACAGCTGGTACTTTGAAGGTAATACCATCCGTGATATCATTCTTTGTGATCCACTGAGGAGGGCAATTAATATAGAGCTTGCTGAAAGTCTTAAGAGTGGTAATATTTATGAGGCTGAGCTAGAGGGGGGAGTAGCTGACCAGGCGGGTAACAGCCTGGTAATTAAAGATGGCAGGTTTGGCATAGCGGAGGCCACAGGGCACATGGATCTGATAATAAATGAGTTGCTGTTTGATCCCCTGCCGGGTGATGCTGAATATATTGAGCTGTATAATAATTCTGATAAGATCATTGACCTGGCTGATCATTTTCTTGTCAGCTATAATAAGGAGAGAGGTGATACCGGCAGGATATGCTGGCTTTCGGACGGGTGCAGGTGCCTTATGCCGGGCGACTATTTTGTTATTACAACAGACAGGCTGTCAGTGATTAATGCATATGGCACTTGTGATGAGGACAGGATATTTGAGATTGGGTACCTGCCTTCTCTGCCTGACAGGGGAGGCAGCCTGCTGCTTTTCAACCGCAGCCTGGTATTAATGGATGAGATGTCATATTCCGAAGATATGCATTTCAGTATGCTGGCAGTCACCACAGGCGTGTCGCTGGAACGCATTAATCCTTCAGTGCCGGGGATGGAAAGTACTAACTGGCGTTCGGCCGCCGGGGTGGCAGGTTATGGAACACCCGGGGTAAATAATTCTGCTGCCGCAGAGGAAGGGGGTAATAAGGGAGGCACAGCTATAAGCCTTTCATCAAAAAGGATCAGTCCGGATAATGACGGCTTTGAAGATTACCTGCGGATTGGAATAAGTACGGAGAGGGATCAGAATATCCTCAGCATCACTGTATTTGATGATATGGGCTACCCTGTTCGCAGGCTGGCTGAGAATATGACGGCATCCGGCTGTTCGGTAATAGACTGGGATGGCTGTGATGATAATGCTTATCTCCTGAAAGAGGGGATATATATAATCTATGTTCAGATCATAGTACCGGGAAGGGCGCCGGAAGTGTTTAAAAAGGTATGTGCCCTTGTGTACTACTGAACCTTAATGTGTCTTTTTTTCTTAGGAACCCTGAAGGCAAAAATGATAGACGGGAATGCAAATAATGCTGCCAGGTAGAAGGTCTTATCCAGGCCTATATGGTCAGACAGTCCGCCTACGGTCAGGGTCATGATTGAATTAATAAAAAAGTTGATCATCATATACACACCGTTCACAAAAGGCAGGTGCCTGGTATCAAGGTCGTGTATTACCGCCAGGTTAACTGACTGGGGTGCTACAAGGAATGCACCCATAAGGATAAGGAGGATAACACTTAATATGCCTGATGAATTGATGAATAATAGCATCAGCAGTGGTGATATTACGGATACTATGATAAGTGTAGGCCGCCTGCCTATCCTGTCTGAGATGGAGCCGGCAAGGAGTGTTCCTCCGGCCCCTGCAAGCTGGAGCAGGGACAGTGACGCACCGGCACCCCAGAGCTCCATACCCCTGCCTGTCAGGAATACCGGCAGGTAAAGGGTAAGTGAGGATTTCATGGCTCCCCTGAAAAATGTTATACCGGCAAGTGTCAGAAAAACAGGAAGGAAGCGCCTGAAGGTGCCAATATAATCCGGCTTGTCTGTTTTTATATCTTCGCTGACAGATATGTTCCTCAGCTTTATATACAGGATGAATGATGCCAGCAGACCGAAAGGGATAAGCCTCAGGGTGCCTGACAGTCCCCACTGTTCAACAGCGGCCACAACCACCAGTGGACCGATGGTGCGTGCCAGCTCGCCGCCAACCATAAAGAAACTCATTCCCATGCCTGTGCGTGTGCCTGATATCTTATTTACCATAACAGGTGCAGGAACATGGAAGAGTGTGGAGCTTATACCGCTGACAAAGAGTAATATCACAAGGATAATATAGGAGGGTGCCACACCTATCAGGCCCATTGCAACAGTGGTAACAGCAGGTGCAAATATTACAAAATACCTTACCCTCATATTTTCAGCCAGGATACCGATAAAAGGGTTAAAGAGGGATGGTATGCGCTGGACCACACTCAGGAAGCCTGACAGAAACAGGGATATATTGAGTTTGGCTATAAGAAGGGGCAGTATGGGGGCCAGGAAGGAGGTATATACATCATGGAGAAGATGTGCCAGTGATATCAGTACTACATTGCCTGTCTGGAATCCACTCTTTCCTGTCTTCTTTTTTTTCAGCATTGACCTTTCAGATTTTATCCATCAGTGCGGTCATTATTGAGGTCATTTTTGATTCAGAAGCGGCAGCTGCCTTTGTAACCATCTCATGAGTAATGTATTCTATCTTTCCTTCAACGCCCAGGTCACTGATAATACTAACGGCAAAGCACGGCAGGTCCATATGCCTTGCCACTATTACTTCCGGAACGGTTGACATACCCACTGCATCGGCACCTATTATCCTGAAGTGCTTATATTCAGCCGGGGTCTCGAAAGTAGGGCCGGTGGTTGCCAGGTACACTCCTTTCTTAATGTCTATTTCCAGTTCTGCGGCTACCTCCCCTGCCCTGGCAATCATGGTTCTGTCATAGGCCTCGCTCATATCCGGGAACCGGGGACCTATCATATCATCATTCGGGCCTATCAGCGGGTTGGGAAGGAAATTTATATGGTCCTCTATGATCATAATATCTCCCACACTGAATCCGGGGTTTATCCCGCCTGAAGCATTTGACAGGAAGAGCTGTTTTATGCCCAGTGATTTCATTACCCTTACCGGGAATACAATATCTTCGCTGCTATAGCCTTCATAATAATGAAAGCGGCCTTTCATTGCCACTATCTTCTTATTGCCGAATTCGCCGTAAATAAGAAAACCCTCATGACCTTCGACAGTGGATACCGGGAAATTGGGGATATCCGAATAGGCAATCTTTTTTATAATATTCATTTTGGATACCAGTCCGCCCAGGCCGGTGCCAAGGACAATTCCCACATCGGGTGAGGTGAATCCTTTAGATTTAAGATAGCCTGTTGTTTCTTTTATTTTTTCTAACATAGTTTAAAATAAATTTATTGAATTCATCGGCATCATTATTCAGGAACTCAATGTTGATCCTGAGATAAAAGAACCTCTCATCAGGAAAATCCTGTTTGCGGATGCCCTCTCTCAGTCTTATTGCATCTTTTTCTGTTGTTATTATGCATCTTTTGCCTGCCGGCAGGCTACGGTAGCTGTCTGTAATATTTTTATAATCACTGTTCTTATAGAGATGGTGATCAGGATATTTAAGGTGTGTAATATTAAGTTTATATTCTGACAGGTACCTTATCAGCGGAGCCGGCTCTGCTATACCCGTTATCAGCAGCACATTATTCAATTCCTCACTTATCTGTTTCATATCCGGCGCCTGCTTTTTCCCTTTGAAAATATAAGCAGGTTCATCATATGACAGTCCGGTAAAAAACAGGTGCTGTACCGGCCTCAGAGGTATCTTTTTATATATTAAGCGCATATCTATGGCTGAGAGACCGGGAGGGGATTTTGTGATCAGCACTATGTCAGCTCTTTTTACCGATGAGCGGTGCTCTCTCAGCCTGCCGGCAGGAAGGAGGTAGTCGTTGATGATAAGCCGGTTATAATCGATTAATAATATGCTTAATCCCGGTTCAATATAACGGTGCTGGTAAGCATCATCCAGAATAATGATATCTGTACCGGGCTTATATGACAGTATCTCGTTGACGCCGTTGACCCTGTCCCTGTCTACGGCCACAGTTATATCACTGTGCTTTAGTTTTATCTGCAGGGGCTCATCACCTGTGGTGTTGACGTCCGAGGCTGTTTCCACGATATTAAAAGACCTTGTTTTTCTTTTATAACCCCTGCTGAGCACGGCAATATTATATTCCTTTTTCAGCATCCTGACAAGGTATTCCACATGTGGTGTTTTACCTGTTCCTCCCACTGTAATATTGCCCACCGTTATAACAGGCATGTTGAAGAATGTTGCTTTGATGATACCTGAATCAAACAGGTAGTTGCGTATTCTGATAACAAGTCCGTATACAAGGGCAAAAGGGAAAAGCAATATATGCTGCAGTTTCCTTTTCATTACCTTATATCGATGAAATACGGGAGCCGCGCCTGTATACCTGTCAGTGATCTGAGTTCGTTTATACGGTCGTAATACTGTGCCATCTCACCCAGCTCTTTCTTTATTATTTTAGCCCTGATATCACCTGCCAGGCTTTTCATCAGCTTTGTGTATGTGTCTTCAATTACGGGATACTCTTTAATCTCATATTCATCGAGTCCGGCCAGGCTTGCTGCTTCTTCTATTGCTTCGGGCAGCCCGCCTGTTTTATCAACCAGGTCTCTTTCCAGGGCAGCCTGCCCGCTGTATACCTGTCCCTGGCCCATATCATCAACCTTCTCCTTCTCAATACCCCTGCCATCTGACACCCTGGTGATAAACTGTTCATATGTATCATCTACACTGCGCTGGTATATAAGCTGTTCCTGGTCGTTCATGCTTCTGAATACTGACAGTACATCAGAGTTTTTGTTTGTCTTTACCACATCAGATGTTATGCCCAGCTTCTGTTCCATCAGTTCACTCGCCTCCGGGAACGTTCCGAAGACGCCGATAGAGCCGGTAATAGTTGTGGGATGGGCAAATATGCTTGTAGCCGGTGCAGCCATATAATATCCTCCTGAGGCTGCATAATTGCTCATTGACACAACCACCGGTATTTCCTGGTTTGTCAATTCTATCTCTCTCCACATATTATCGGAGGCCATAGCATTGCCTCCCGGCGAATTGATCCTGATAACCACGGCGCTGTAATCGCCTGATTCCCTGATCTTCCTCATCATGGAAGCGAATGAGTCACCTCCTATACTTCCGCTTTGCCCTTTGCCCATATTGATTGAGCCCTCAGCAAATACAAGAGCTATCGTAGAATCCGCCTTTTCTTCCTTTTTAATATCTGCCTTAGTGTATTTTACCATCGCAACCTGCCGGGGCTTTTTATCTCCTTCAGCACCTGTGAGTGTCTTCATCTCTTCGAGGAGCTCATCCTCATACATTAAGCTGTCAATAAGCCCTGCTTCCAGTGCTTCTTCAATATTGAAGGCCACCAGGTCATCAGCCAGCTGATTAAGTTTCTCAGTGCTGATATTACGGGCAGATGATATCTGTCCGGTCACATGATTCCATATACCGGTAATATAATTTTCTATCTGCTCACGGTTCTCTTCACTCAAACGGTCCAGCATAAATGACTCAACAGCACCCTTAAACTTGCCATGCCTTATAACCCGCACATTAACCCCCAGCTTTTCGAGTGCATTCTTAAAAAAGACAACTTCAGAGGCCAGCCCTTTAAACTCCATCATTGCATTCGGGTTAACATAAATCTTATCAGCGGCAGTGGAGATATAGTAAGCCTCCTGGGTCAGGATATAGTCGGTGTAGGATATCACAAATTTACCCGATTCCTTAAACCTCAGCAGTGCATTGCGTATCTCTTCAGCTTTGGCCCAGCCGTTTACCATAGGACCGTTTTTGATCAGCACTCCCTCTATCTTTTCATCGGTAGCAGCTTTTTTAAGGTTGGAGATAATATCATTTATTCCCGGGGCCGGCTTAAAAGTAAAGTTAACAGGATCGAAGCTGCTCCAGGGATCATCCATTCCCTGCTCAGGGATGCTGAGACCGGTGTTCAGCACCAGTACTGAACCGGATTTTATGCTTACCGGCTTTTCGGCTGAAGCTATCATAAGGCTAAGGCTTGCCAGGCTTATAAAAAAGAATAATATGCCGGTGAGAAGAATACCGGTAATAGTTGCGAGTGTATATTTAAGAAAGCTTTTCATAGGTTAAAATTATTTTCTTATTGTCCATGAGGCCTGTACATTCAGTTCATGTCCGTTTAATACATTTTAAGTCCATTATTTTTTGAGACCATAAATATATAAAAAACAAGGCTAACCGGCTTTGGTTTTCAGGTATTTAATATTTTTGTAGGTGTAAGCTGAATAAATATCATTATGGATGAAGTTTATCTGGGACTGGGTAGCAATCTGGGCGACAGGCAAAGGAACCTTGAGTTGGCAGTCGACTTGCTGCAGGATCATTCAATTAATGTTGATCAGGCTTCACCTGTTTATATAACTGCCCCCTGGGGTTTTAAGAGTGAGAATAATTTTCTTAACCTGGTGGTCAGGGTTACGACCGGTGCAGATCCCACAGGATTGCTTGAGATTGCACGTAAAATGGAAAAGAAGATGGGCAGGCATAGTGGCGGTAAGGATTATTCTGACAGGATTATTGATATTGATATATTGTTTTATGGTAATCGGATAATAAGCACCAGGCCTTTAATTATACCACATCCATTGCTACACAAAAGGATATTTGTTCTGAAGCCCATGTCTGATATTGCTCCGGGATTTATTCACCCTGTTTTTAATAAAAGTATAGCACAATTGCTGGCAGAATGCACAGATGAGTCATTGATCCACAGGATTGACGTAAAATAAATTGCAGGCGACGGATCAGAGCATGCCATTATCTGCATAGCTGTAGTAACCATTGTCGGTAATAATAAGGTGGTCGAGCAGGCTTATATCGAAATAGCCGGCTGCTTCTTTTATCTTCTGTGTTATCCTTGTATCGGCCTCACTGGGATCGAGGTTGCCTGAAGGGTGGTTATGGCATATTATCACGGCTGAAGCCAGCAGTTCAACGGCTTTTTTGATAAGCAGGCGCACATCGGTTATTGTCCCGCTGATACCTCCCTGGCTCAGCTTATGCCGGCTGAGTATCTTATTTGACCTGTTAAGGTAGAGGAGCCAGAATTCTTCATGCGTCAAATCAGCCAGCAGGGGATGAAAGATGGTATATACATCATTGCTTGATCTTATTTTTGCCGATTCGATTATCTCGGCCGACTTCCGGCGCCTGCCCAGCTCCAGTGCGGCCAGGATATTAATTGCTTTGGCTGTTCCTATGCCTTTCAGTTTAACAAGGTCATGTACATCGAGCTTGCCGAGACGGTTAAGGTTATTGCCTGCTATGTTAAGTATTTCGCGTGCAAGGTCAACCGCTGAGTTCTCATTATTACCCGAGCCTATAAGTATTGCCAGCAGCTCGGCATCACTAAGGCTTGATATACCTTTATAGAGGAGCTTCTCCCGGGGCCTGTCCTCAAGGGCCCATTCTTTTATTTTTAATGACATGCAGCAAGATTTTTATCCTACTGCAATTTACATAATTGAGCTGAAAAATAAAAAAGGCTGCCTGATTAACGGGCAGCCTTATACGGGATACATATTTTTTCTAGAGGCTGTTCACATGTTTTGTCAGCGAAGATTTAATATTGGCAGCTTTGTTCTTGTGGATGACATGCTTGTTTACGAGCCTGTCAAGCAATGATGACACTTTCGGATAAAGCTCTGCAGCTTCCTCCTTGTCGGTAGAACCGCGTAGCTTCTTGAGGCTGCTGCGCATGGATTTTACATAATACTTATTATGCAGCCTGCGTTTTTCGCCCTGCCTGTTTCTTTTTTCTGCTGATTTATGATTGGCCATCTTTATATTATTGTTATCATTCTCTTATTTAGTACTCCGTAGGGGAATCGAACCCCTGCTACCAGGATGAAAACCTGGCGTCCTAACCACTAGACGAACGGAGCAGGCTGCTTTCTCTTATAGAAAGCGGATGCAAAGAAAATATCTTTTTTTCAATATGCCAAATGTTTATGTGAAAAACATTCACCTGAGGCAGCCTTTTCTTTCTTTTATATCAGAAGACATACCTTATTGACAGTCCTCCGTGTATGCCTCCCCATCCTGTGTAGCCTATAAGGTTGACACTGGGCATCACGTCAAGTGAGAGGTTTAGCGGTATTTCGTCGAAAGTGTATTCAAGCCCTACAATAAAATCAGCCCCCAGAACAGATCCAACGTTGGCATCATCAATATAATTATTATTATCCCAGAATCCTATATGGGCTCCAAAGCCCCAGAACCAGTTTAATCCTGGGTACTCACCGGTCCAGTGTTCGTTCTCGTAAAGTCCGGTTACGACAAATCCGCCCCAGCTACTGGCAAGTATTCCTTCAAGAGCATTTGTTTCATTCAGGAAATGTTTAACGGTAAGTCCATAAGGAAATCCGGCCCTGAGGCCAACGCCTGTACGGTAATCCTGTGCCCCGGCTGAAAACCCCAGGATAAAAAGGGCAAATACTATGATAGCTAATTTTTTCATTGGTATTCCAGTTTTTTAATAGGTATTATTTTATTCTGTAATAAAAGCATCACAAAAATAAGGAAATAATAATGTATCTAAAAACCCTTATGTGAATTATAATATCTGTAAGCTGAAGGCCATTACTGCCATCCCGCAAAGCAGACCGTATATTGAAAGGTGATGCTCACCGTATTCACGGGCGGCGGGCAGCAGCTCGTCGAGTGAGATAAAAACCATTATACCTGCAACCGAGGCGAAAAGCAGTCCGAATAGCTGATCCCCCATAAAGGGCATCAGTACTGCAAAGCCTATCAGAGCACCTATTGGTTCTGCCAGTCCGCTCAAAAAAGAAAGGGTGAAGGCTTTCCTTCGGCTGCCGGTAGCATAATACACAGGCACCGATATTGCTATTCCTTCAGGTATATTATGTATGGCAATGGCAATGGCAATGGCAAGTCCCAGCTCTGCATTATCAAGAGCGGCTATAAATGTTGCAAGCCCTTCCGGGAAGTTATGTATACCTATGGCCAGGGCTGTCAGGGTTCCCATTCGCATAAGTCTTGTTTTTGAGGGTTTTTTGTCCATATCTTCAATCCTCCTGACCTCATGCGGATTCTCCACCCCGGGGATAAGTCTGTCAATAATGGCAATGAATGTTATACCTCCGAAAAAAGCAGCAATTGTGAACCACCAGCCTTTATCTTCGCCATATATAATTGTAAGTGATTCGCTGGCCTTAAAGAGTATCTCAACAAATGAGACGTATATCATTACACCTGCTGAAAAGCCCAGGCTTATCGACAAAAAGCGTGTATTGGTTCTCTTGGAAAAAAAAGCAAGTGCTGAGCCAATGCCTGTGGCAAGGCCTGCGAAAAGGGTAAGCAAAAAAGCATTCAGTATTGTTGTAAACTCCATGTCAATAATTATTTATTAGCCTTCCGCCATAAGGCTTTCGGCGATTGAAGCAAGATCATATCCGTTAAAATCGCCTGAGCTCATAAACAGGTACACTGTATCCGGACCTTTTTCACTGTATATATTCCTGAACAACTCATCTGAATCATTAAACACTTTTATATTATCACTGCCAAAGGATGCCTTTACCTTCCGCCTGTCAAGCATTTCCAGTTTTTTTAATTCGAGGGCATGAGGGTTATAATAAACAAATGCACTGTCTGCTTCACTGAGGCTGTTACGGTAGTTATCAATAAAGCCGGCATTAAGGCTGCTGTATGTATGTAATTCGAGGCAGGCTATCAGCCTGTGACGGGGATACCTTTCAGCCACCGCATCCACGGTTGCCTTAACCTTGGAGGGGGCATGGGCAAAGTCAATATATACCGCTGAATCATCATTTTGGGCAATAAGCTCCATCCTTTTGCCGGAGCCTTTAAAGCTGCCTATAGCTTCATAAAAATCATCATCACCTATCCCTATCTCACTGCACACTGCTTTTGCCGCAGCAAGGTTTTGCATATTATGCCCGCCAAAAATTTCCATTTTCTGTATCCTGTTGTGGGTGGCAGCAAAAAAACCCTTTTTATTCTGGAAATAGCCGTGGACAGAATAGGGTAGCAGCTTGATATCCTCCCTGGCTTTATCTGCTATATTCTTCACCAGCGGGTCATTACTGAAATATATCAGCTTCCCGTTTTTATTTATTGTATCTGCAAAGATTCTGAATTGCTCGAGGTATTGATCAAAGCGGGGAAAAACATTTATATGGTCCCATGATATGCCGTTAATGACTGCTATGTCGGCCTTGTAAACATGGAATTTAGGCCTGGGGTCAAGCGGAGAGCTCAGGTATTCATCGCCTTCAAAGACAGCTATATCCGCACTGTCCGACAGGCTTACCATTGTTTCAAAACCCTCTGTCACTGATCCGCACATATAGTCAAAATCACGGTTATTCTTTTTCAGCACATGCATGATCATGGCTGTTATTGTTGTCTTGCCATGACTGCCCCCTATAACTATCCTTCTCTTATTGCGGGTACTGTCATACAGATATTCCGGGAATGATTTTATCTCAACACCCAGTTCCTTTGCCTTTAGAAGCTCAGGATTGTCCTTCCGGGCGTGCATGCCCAGTATCACAATGTCTGTGTCTTTGTTTATCCTGCCCGGATCCCAGCCTTTTCCTGCCGGCATCAGGCCATATCCGGCAAGCCTTGATGCTGCCGGCTCAAATATCTCATCGTCCGAACCACTCACCTCATGACCATTTCTGTGCAATGCTATGGCCAGGTTATGCATTACTGATCCGCCAATGGCTATAAAATGGATCTTCATAAGTAATATTTTTACAAAAATAAGGGATAAAACGGTTAATTGGTTCAAGGATTCAACAATTATCTTTTTAAGTCTGTTAAACCGCTGTATATTTGTCAAAAAAAATTCCAGTATGAAGTTGTCACCGGTACATATTTCAAATTTTAAAGTTGATGGCGGGGCTATGTTCGGGGTAGTGCCCAAAGCTTTATGGAATAAAAGATACCCGGCAGATGAAAATAACCTTATTAACCTTGCTTTACGTTCCCTGGTGGTTGATAACGGTGAGAATGTCATCCTGATAGATAACGGCTGGGGTGATAAGCAGGATAGCAGGTTTTTCAGGCATGTCCATCTGAACGGGGGTGACGGTCTGGAAGGCGGTCTGAAAAAGGCAGGTTATTCTCTGGGGGATATTACCGATGTGGTGCTTACACACTTACATGCTGACCACTGTGGAGGGGGTGTGAAAAAATCAGAGAACGGCAAAGGCTATGAGATGGTTTTTCCCAATGCTAAATACTGGGTCAGCAGACAGCAGTGGGACTGGGCCATTAAGCCTAATATCAGGGAGGCTGACAGTTTCCTCGAGGAAAACCTTCTGCCTATGATGGGCCATGGTAAATTATTTATGGTTGAAAAGCCAGGTAAATTATTTGAAGGTTTTTCAGTGAGGATAGTTAACGGGCATACCACAGGCCAGCTGGTACCGGTAATTGATTATAAAGGGACGAAGATTGTCTATACAGCCGACCTTATACCTACTGTGGCCCACCTTCCACTTATATGGAATATGAGTTACGACCTTGATCAGCTGACCACGATTGAAGAGAAGAAACAGATACTGGGCGAAGCACTCAGCAACAAGTATATATTATTTTTTGAACATGATATTTTCAACGAGTGCTGCACCCTTAAAGATACCCCAAAGGGTATCAGGGAAGACAGGCTTCTAAAGTTCAGTGACATATAGTGAGATCAAATATCTCATGGCGGTCAAGGTTTTTCCAGTACAGAATAGCTTTCTGACGTACCAGTTCCCAGTAAATATTACTGTCCAACCCGTAGATATAGTTAATTTCCTGAAGCTCATTCTTTATCTCAGAGGCAATATCCTCATTCAGGCTTAATCTTATAGTCCTGTTCATATAGGTAAATGCAGCTGTCGGAGATACAAGCGTATCTGTTACCTCTATCAATCCATGGCCCGTGGTGGCACCCGTGCTTACCTGCAGCCCGTCATTCATGCAGCTTACCGGTGGAACGGAGCCTGCTGCCGATTGGATATAAAGCTCATCCACCCCTGTATGAAAGTATTCCCTTGCCCTTATCCCCATCTTAACGCCAATTATGGCGTATACCCCCAGATGACGGTGTAACTCATTTGTCAGCACTCCTGCTTCCCATTCTTCCTTCCCGTTACTGGCTATTATATCTCCGATATATTCCTGAAGATCAGGAAAGTAGAACGATGTATCGGATGGTATCTTTTTAAATACCTGGTTACGGTTAACAGTGTTTCCTGATAGAATATCATATATCATTTTATCGTCTATCCGGTCTGTGGCCAGATCGTAGAAGCTGGTATTATTATTGATGGAGTCGGCTTCAAACAGTATGGGATAATGCAGGAATAGAGGAATCATATCGTCAACAAGGCCATAAATAAAATCATGATCAGCTGCCTTATTAAACAGTTCAGTTGTTGAGGCAGCGTACGGGTTATTTATACCGGCTATTTTATCAAGCAGACCGCGGTTATAGACAGGCCTGAGATGATAACCTACGAGTTTCAAGGGAATATCTTCCCTTAATATACCATGGGCCGCAGCTGTATCAAGTTCATAATTAAAACCTGCAAGGGGATCAGCAGCATCATTGCTCCAGATAATATCTTTTATCTTTTTGAAGAGTGCGGGATCATATTCCGAATATTCAAAGGCGGTATTAAGGCTTGATAGTGAGATAAAGCTTACAGGGGTACTCTCATTTTTCAGCACATAAGAGATAACTTCACTGGCATCCGGTGCAGCAGCGGTATCCGGACCCTGCTGAGGGGCCCATTGATAGCTTATCGGGACAGTCATCTCCTTATAAGCAGAGCCCCTGTTTATACCTGTTAGCAAACCCTGGTGGTGGTATCTCTCAAGAAGGCCCCTTACCCTCAGATAGGCCTCTTCTGCAGTCATAACTCCTCCCGAGGCTGTGATTGCCAGAACCCTCACATCCGGTGAGGCCAGGAGCATATTTATGGCTTTAAGATCATCCATGCCGCCATCAGTGTCAATAATAAGGTAATGGGAAGGCTTCCATGGGTGTGAGAATAATAATTGCACACATAGTAAAAGAAGGCTCAGACTTAAAATCTTTTTCATGATCTGACTGTATATAATATTTTAATACGCATCCTTATTTTGTTTTCCCATGACGGTGAAGAAGTGATTTTTTCCGCGGTGGCGGTGCCGCCTGGTGGAAAACCTCACGGTTTACCAGCCTTATCGATTCTATGGTATAAAGGGCGCGGGGATTATTATTATGTATTATCTCCAGTGCTGGCTTTACCATTTTTCTTTTTATAATGATATAGACAACACCTACCTCTCCTTCCAGCCCCTGTGCTTTTATAAATGTAACACCAAAGCCCTTGTCCTTAAGTTCATCAACCAGGTCGCTCGCTTCGGATCTTGTTATTACCCTTATCATCTCATGACCTATAGCCAGGCGTTCTTCAATGAGCATGCCGATATAGTTGCCTGCAGCAAAACCACCGGCATAAGCTATATAGGCAACCCAGTTATCAAGATCCTGGAATATCTTGCTTATGGCAAGAAGCCAGATAAGGATCTCAAAAAAACCAATCAGGGGTGCTATCGTTTTCATACCCCTGGCAACGAATATTATCCTTATAGTGCCCAGGGAAACATCGGCAATACGGGCTATAAATATTAAAAGTGGCAAGATGAGGAAAGAGAAGAAAGTATTATCAAGAAAGTCCATTATTGAAATATTTATTTTATTTTTTTAACCGCTGGTAAAACGCTGGCTTCTGTAAGCTGTTATGTACGGCAGCCCCGGTATCGTTTTTAAGATGTCAATTTTTTGGCAAAGATATAATAAAGAAGGCGTATTATGACACCCGGCATGGATAAAGAAGGCTGCTGATAATAAAATGTGTTTATCAGCATCTTGCTTTTTTTTAAGTTCATATATTCATAACTTTGGTATGATTGAATACTCTAATTATTAAAAATCAAATAACTGAAAAACCATGGCTGATTTTATTTATGAAAAACCTTTCCAGATAAGCGATGACAAAACACAGTACCGTTTGATCACTTCTGATCATGTAAAAGTGGTGGAAGCTGATGGGCGCAGTATACTGAAAGTTGATCCTGAGGCACTCGAGATACTTGCCAGAGAGGCTGTTAACGATGTGTCTTTCTTTATGAGAAGCAGTCACCTCGAGAAACTGAAGAAGATACTTGATGATCCCGAAGCCACGGATAATGATAAGTTTGTGGCATATATCATGCTGAAGAACCAGGTGATAGCTGCAGACGGTGAGCTGCCTTCATGCCAGGATACTGGTACGGCAATAATAATAGGAAAAAAAGGGGAGGATGTTTATACCGGCACAGACGATGCCAGATACCTTTCGAAAGGTGTTTATGATATCTATAAGAATAAGAACCTGAGGTATTCACAGATAGTTCCCTTTTCCATGTTCGAAGAGAAGAACTCCGGCAGTAACCTGCCGGCCCAGGTAGATATATATTCAAAACCAGGAAGGGAATATGAGTTCCTTTTTATTACCAAAGGAGGAGGATCAGCCAACAAGACCTTCCTTTACCAGCAGACCAAGTCATTGCTTAATGAGGAGAATTTCACAAAGTTTGTTAAGGAAAAGATCAAGGACCTGGGTACTGCAGCCTGTCCTCCTTACCACCTTGCCATAGTTGTGGGAGGCACCTCGGCGGAGGCAAACCTGAAAGCCGTGAAAGAGGCTTCGGCCGGACATCTTGATTATCTGCCAACGGAAGGAAATGAGAGTGGCCGGGCTTTCAGGGATATTGAATGGGAGAAGAAAATAGAAAAGATATGCCAGGAATATGGTGTTGGAGCGCAGTTTGGTGGTAAATATTTCGTCCATGATGTAAGGGTCATCCGTATGCCAAGGCATGCCGCCTCATGCCCTGTTGGTATAGGTGTCAGCTGCAGTGCCGACAGGAACATAAAAGGCCGTATCACGGAGAAAGGGATCTATCTTGAACAGATGGAGAAGAACCCCGGTCGTTTTATGCCTTCAAAAGCTCCTGACCTTGATAAGGCCGTGGATATAGATCTTGACAGGCCGATGGAAGAAGTACTTGCCGAACTCAGCAAGTACCCCATCAAGACGAGAGTGAACCTTACAGGCACTCTGGTTGTTGCCAGGGATATGGCTCATGCAAGGATAAAGACAATGCTCGATGAGGGTAAGCCCATGCCTGATTACTTTAAAGATCACCCGGTATATTATGCCGGCCCTGCAAAAACACCTGAAGGCATGGTATCAGGAAGCTTTGGTCCTACTACGGCAGGCAGGATGGATCCCTATGTTGATCTTTTCCAGAGCCACAGGGGCTCAATGATAATGCTGGCCAAGGGCAACCGTTCAAAGCAGGTGATTGATGCATGCAAAAAACATGGTGGATTTTACCTGGGTACAGTGGGCGGACCGGCAGCCGTGCTGGCCAATGATAACATTAAATCGGTTGAAGTAGTTGATTTTGAAGAGCTGGGTATGGAAGCTGTAAGGAAGATAAGGGTTGAGAACCTGGCTGCTTTTATCCTGACCGATGATAAGGGTAATGATTTCTTTGATGAGTATAATAAGTAGGCTGTATTGAATAAAGTGCTGAGAAAAGCAGAGGCAAAAAGGTTAAATAAGCAGTATCACAAAGGGAAAACGGTAATTATTACCGGTGCTAACAGCGGGATAGGATACGAAGTGGCCAGGTGGATGGCAACAGGAGGTGCCAGGGTTATCATGGCCTGCCGTAATAAAAAAAAAGCTGCTGTTGCTGCTGAAAAGATTCACAGGATCAAGGCAGATGCTGATCTGCATATTATGCATCTTGATCTTGCAAGCCTTGAGTCAGTAAAAAACTTCAGTCAGGAGTTCAGGAAGGAATATCCCAGGCTTGATGTGCTGGTCAATAATGCCGGTGTGATGGCAACGCCTTACAGGAAAACATCTGATGGCTTCGAGTGGCAGTTTGGGATCAATCACCTCGGGCATTTTGCACTTACCGGTCATCTGCTGGACCTTCTGATTAAGACAGGGGGCTCAAGGGTTGTGACTGTGACCAGTATAGCTCATTTTAAAGGGCAGCTTCATTTTGATGACCTGAGTGGAGAGTCATGGTACGGGCGTATGAAGGCATACAGGCAGTCTAAATTTGCCAACCTGCTTTTTGCCTATGAGTTACAAAAAAGATTGAAGCGCGCAGGTTCAGATACAATTTCTGTTGCTGCCCATCCGGGACTCAGCTCCACAAATATAGTATGGTTGCCATTCCCCCTTACACTGCTGAAAGAGCTTGTCTTAATGTCTGCAGCAAAAGGAGCATTGCCAGTGCTGATGGCTGCAGCAGGAGAAAGTATAAGGGGAGGAGAGTATATCGGGCCTGCCGGCATTAAACAATCTTACGGTTATCCGGTCGTACTCAGATCATCAGCAGATTCGTATAAGGAAGATTTGGGGCTTAAGCTATGGGAGGTCTCAGAGCAAATGACCGGAATCGTGTATCCTGATTAGCCGGTTAGCTAAACATGACTCCTGTACAGGGTTATTTCCAGGTCTTTTAAGATATGAATCTTATTGGAAAGGGCTTTAAAAAAATGGTGCGGATACTTTATCCGCACCATTTAATCATATATTCCTGATCTTAATAGTGAACCGTTCCGGAATATGTTATTATTCAGTAACTACGTCATAGCTTGATGTCGGAGCCGTCCATTGTGAAGCAGGCATGTAGTCATAAATCATTCCATTAGCACCAAAAGTAAGCGATTTGGCATTATAGCCGATCAGTCGGAGATAGGCTGCCATATAAGCACTTGTCTGACCCGTGTAGCAATAAACAACTATGGTTTTGTCAGCCGGCAGTGTTTTAAGGTCCGTGCTCAGTGTAAGCGACTCTTTGGGTGTGTATTGTATTGCGCCGGGTATATGGCCCGGGTCGTTATAATGACTTGCCGGCCAGTAGTTTACAATATAATAATTATCGAGGTCTGCAAATACGTCAGAGGCAGAGATGGCTGCAGGTGAAAAACCTTCAGCAAGTACATCATCTACACGGGCATCAAGTATCTGATCTCCTGTCTCAAAGCCTGTTGCCAGGTCCGGCAGATCACCCTCTTCTCCTTTATCATAGGAGGTGGTTTCAAACTGGGGATAATAGGTATTGCCTATATTATTATTCCATGATCCTGCACAGTCGAGGTGCCATGATGCCATGCCGAATTTAAGTGAAAAGGCATTATCGAAGCCTTTCAGTCTTAATAGTGATGTAGCCCATGCAGCTGACTGACCTGAATAGCAAACAACGGCTATTTTGTCGTATCCTGACAGGTCTGTTGACTCAACATGGTCCAGTATATCTCCTGCAGCTACATTAACAGCATTTTCAATATGTCCTGCACTATAATCAGCTGCAGCCCTGATGTCTATAATATAGGCTGAGCCTGTAACATTTGCTGTTTGAAGGTCTGCTGCCGTAATTATTGCCGGCATAAAGCTAACGGGGTTAACCGTTGACTCCAGGTGTTCAACCAGAACCTGCGATTCAATAACCGGATCTTCTTTTGTACATGAAGAAACGATCATCAAAGCGAATATTACGCTAAATAATAGTAATCTTGTCTTTCTCATAATAATTTAATTATTAAGTGTTTAAATATTAATGAAACTAATTGCTTATCCTCTTGTATGTTAGAAAACCGTTTTTTATTACTTCCAAATGGATGGTAATTTATTATCCACAGTAATTTCTTTAGTGGCTTCAACTTCCCATTCCAGCAGGTCATCCATAAAAAGGTATAAGTCTTTGTTTATCATTTCACCACCTTCATTGCGTATATGGCAATTAATATAACATGCACCTTCCCCGGTCTCAGTACGGACTGTCCATTTCTGTATATTATGCGGTGTGGTATAGTTGTAGGTAGGGAAGGCCTCGAAGTTGTCATATTCGTCAACACCATATACCTCCCAGTTATCAGGTGCTGCAAGGGTACGCCTGACAAGGGTCATCTTAAAGTCTGGCCGTGTTTCAGGTATGGGGTTCATTGCTATCTTGAAATCCTGGTATGATTCAATCCTTGCACCGTCTCCTTGTACATGACATTCGCCACAGTTATTATAATCCTGTGAATGACATACATGACAGTTGAAATCGTCATAATGCATGTTATGATACTTATTATCTGCTTCATCGTGACAGTCCTGGCATTCGGGCAGCTCACTGTATTCATACCTGTGATCCACCGGCATGCCGTTACCATGAAGTTCTTCGCCGCTGTGACAGTCTACGCATTCAAAACCGGCCTCTGTGAGATGTACATCTGGTTTTGTGCCGGGAGCAACGCCCAGGTATGCATGTCCTCCTCGCGATGTATGACAGCTTACACAGGTATTAAGCATATCAGGGTTCTTCTGGAAGTTATGCCCGTCAGATAATCCCCCTCCTGCAATCGGAGGTCTGACAACATGGCAATTGCCACAGGTTCCGTGACATGTGGCGCAATTAGCATTATATCCTTCAATCTGGTGCTGAGGTAACTGGCTGAAGTCTTCGGGTCCGCCCAGGCCGCTTCTCATTGTAACTTTTCTTTTCTGACCTGTGCCATGATGGAGACTGGTTGAAAAATCGTCAACAATTTCAGCGTGGCAACTACCGCATTTGTCTTCATACTCTTGTGAAGGATGACTCAGAAAATCACCTGAATGGGCAAGCTCTTTGTCAGATGTTTTATCGGTGCCATTATGGCAATCAGTGCAGTTAAGTGCATCATGTGTTGATGACTTGAATGCCTCATAGCCGTCCCCTGACATATGCACCCTGTCATAAGGCTCATAATGGGGAGCAGTGCCACCACAGCCTCCTGCCGGGGCTGCTGTGTCAGGTGAATATACCAGTTGCAGTCGATCATAATCTGTATGACAACCTTCACAGCTTCCGTAAGGCAATGTATCCTTATCTTTATTATTGACTTTGGCACAACCAACGATAAGCAATGTTGTGAGCAGGGGGATGAATACGGGCTTTAACTTGCTGAATATAATTGTTTTCATAATAATTTATTGTTAATTAAATAACAATTGCAGCAACACTGCTTGCAACGCTGTAAAAATTGCTGTTTTCCGGCTAATTGCCAATACGCGAGCCTATGTCATTAGGAGTGTATTTGACTGCTCTGTGATAGCAAAAAAACTGATTTATATCAGTTTTATGAGCAGTTTTTTCTATATTTGCGTTAAATTAAATCACAAAGGATGGATGATATTTTAAGGTACACGGCATGTACCATAAGTTCGCATCATTGCAGGTGTTTTGATAAACTGACAGAGGAGGAAAATGAGCTGCTGGAAAAAAATTCTGTAACCATAAATTATAAAAAAGGTGAGGTTATATGTAAGCAGGGTAGTTTTGTTTCTCAGGTAATGTATGTGGAAAAGGGTCTTGCAAAGGTTTTCCTGGATAACGGAACAAATTCCCTTGTACTTAAAATAATACCTGATGGTAATCTGCTTGGTCTGGCTTCTGTTTCCATGGAATATAACACATACCAGTATTCAGCCATGACATATATAGATACTGTGGTAAAGCAGATAGATATTAATCTCTTCAGGGAGTTGCTGAACAGGAATCCTGCTTTTGCCAAGGAGGTGATTGATATATTGAGTGCAAACAGTGTCCAGATCTACGGCCGTTTCTTTTGCCTGACGCATAAGCAGGCTTTCGGCAGGCTTGCTGATATTCTGCTCTGCCTTTCCGAGAGGATATTCAAGAGTAAAGATTTTGATCTGCCCTTATCAAGAAAGGATCTGGCTGAATTATCAGGGATGAGCTCGGAAACGGTGATCAGGATCCTGAAAAAATTCAGTGAGGAAGGTCTCGTCAGCATGGAAGGCAAGAAATTTACTGTACATAATTATGAGAGGCTTCAGCAGATCAGTGATAAGGGTTAAGGGGGCCTTTAAATAATAAACGGACCTATTCATGATCCTCAGGTTCTATGTGTATGGTTGGTTCAATATACAATTTGTCTCTTATCTCATTTTCAATTCTGGTTACAAGTTCATGACCTTCCCTTATTGAGATATGGCCTTCAATGATTACATGGAAGGTGATCTCCTGGTGGTTGACATAATTATGCATATGGAAATGATGCGGATGAAGTTTCCTGTCTGATGCAGAATCAATAATTGTCTTTATTTTACTGATCAACTCGTCACTGGGTTTCTCTCCAAGGAGCTTGTTAATTGACTCCTTGATTATTTCGTATGCAGCATATACCAGCATAAGTGAAACTATGATTCCCAGCATACTGTCTATCCACCAGAAGTGATCTTTAAGCATTATGCCCGCAAGAACTATGACTGACGACAGAGCATCTGTACGGTGATGCCAACCGTCAGCTTTTACAGAAGCATTTTTACTTTTACGTGCCAGATAAAAAGCATACTGTGCCAGTCCCTCTTTGGCAAGAATGGAAACGGTGGTAACTATTATGGCTGCCAGGCCAAAATCAGCTGATAAGCCTTCCCTGAACTGTGTAACAGAATCTTTGATAAAACCATATGCTATCACAACAAGTAAAAAACCGATGAACAGTGCTGCAATATGTTCCCAGCGGCCATGACCGAAAGGATGTTCCCTGTCTGCCTTGCGTGTGGAGAGTCCGGTGCCGATGATTACAATCAGTGAGCTGACCGAATCGGAAAGTGTATGCCATGCATCTGCAATAAGGGCTATTGATCCTGACACGGTGCCTGCCCAGAATTTAAGGACAAAGAGAATGACATTCCCGATTATGGAAATTATGCCTTCCAGGTAGCCAGCATGTTCTCTTTTCATGGTTCAAGCTTTACCGTTATGCATTAAAAGAACAAATATAATACAGTTAGATGAGAAAGCCTTTATTAATTAGTCGGTCAGGTTTTTCCCAGTGATTGCCCGGCTCGTCTGCGATCAAGATTACGCTCACCTCCTGTCATCGGATCGTGTGATCTTTTTGTGGCGGGGACTGGTGAAATATCGGACTTCGATTTGTTAAAAGATTTGGAGAATGTCGCAGACCTCCTTACTATATAGTAACTTACTATTTGGTTAGTTATTATAAATTTATTATCTTTATTAAAACTTTAATAAATGAGAACACCGTTTACTTTTGGGAAATTAGTTATAGAAACTGATTTTACGGATAGAATTGCCGAAACCAGGCGATTGATTTCAAATTTCAATTCATCCGTAAATACCATACTCATCTCACCGAGAAGGTGGGGAAAATCATCCCTGGTAGCAAAAGCAGCAAAAAGTATTCAAGTCAAGTCAAAGAAGATAGTTTTCTGTATGATCGACTTAAACAATATACGTTCTGAGGAACAATTCTATAAATTGCTGGCAACAAAAGTCCTACAACAATCTTCTTCAAAGATTGATGTGATTCTGGAAAATGCAAAATTATTTCTGGGCAGGTTCATCCCGAATATCAGTTTTAGCCCGAATCCGGGAATAGATTTAAAACTCTCGCTCGACTGGAATGAAGTCAGAAAAGAACCGGATGATATACTGGATCTGGCCGAGAAGATTGCGGCAAAAACAAAAAAGCAAATTATAATTTGCGTAGATGAGTTTCAAAACATTTCTGAATTTGATCACCCCGTTGATTTTCAAAAAAAATTGCGTGCACATTGGCAATTACACCAGCATGTAACCTACTGCCTATATGGCAGTAAAAGACATATGCTAATGGAAGTATTCAGTTCTCCATCAATGCCATTTTATAAATTTGGTGATATTATATTTCTCGAGAAGATAAAAGAAAAAGATTGGATAGATTTTATTATAAAACGCTTTCATGAAACTGGTAAGCACATTGAAGCTGAAAGTGCTGCGATTATTGCAAATTTTTGTGAAAATCATCCTTATTATGTCCAACAACTGGCACAACAGGTGTGGTTAAGAAGCAGTAAAAATTGCAAGCCAGCAGTTATTCAGGAAGCATTTGGAGATTTGATAATGCAATTAAGCATGCTCTTTCAAATGCTGACAGATGATTTAAGCATCAAACAAATAAATTTTTTAAATGCTCTTATCAATAAAGAGGAACAGATCACCTCGCAGAGTGTGTTAAAAAAATACCAGCTCGGCACCTCAGCTAATGTGATTAAGATTAAAAAAGTGCTTCATGATCGCGAAATAATTGATATTGTTGGAAAAAAAATCGAGTTTATGGATCCTTTATATAAATACTGGTTAAAGAACTACTATTTTAATACTGAATAACCGGAACCGATTAAAGAAGGTCCCCCTGCGGGTTCTGCAATCAAGATTACGCTCCCTCCGGTCGCGTGATCTTATTGGGGGTGCTTAACAAAGAAAAACTCCTGCATCCGCCTGCGGCGTCTGTAGGGTCTTTTTATTTTCATCCTCTTACATGAGCAAGCTCATGACGAGTCTGAAAACAAAAATCCCCGGCACTTTACCTTCGGTGAGCTCGCAAGCTCGGTTCGTGCCAGGGCTTTTTCTTTGTAGACTATATGACTGAAATATTTAACCTTGATTTGGTGAAAGATTTGGCGGAAGTGGTTGATTCTCTTACTATTTCTGAATAGCCATTATATAATAGAGGACAATCATTGGACATATTTTCAATTAGATTGCATATTTGTCCGTATTTTATTACTTTTACAATATGATACCCAGAGAATCGTCAAAAATAATTGGTAAAATAAGGAAGCAGTTCCCTGTAATTACCCTAACTGGTCCCAGACAAAGCGGTAAAACCACTCTGCTCAAATCGATATACACTGATCTCCCCTATGCCAGTCTTGAAGATATTGACCTTAGAAATGAAGCATTAAAAGATCCGCGCGGATTTTTAAATAATTTTCCCGAAGGAGCTGTTCTGGATGAAGTTCAGCGAACACCCGAGCTTTTTTCATATATACAGGGCATTGTCGATACAAATAAAAAGATCCATTTTGTTTTATCCGGTTCTCAAAACTTTCTATTACTTGAAAACATTTCTCAGTCGCTTGCGGGTCGTGCAGCCATTTTAAAATTATTGCCTTTTAGTATTTCTGAATTACAGGCTGAAAAGCTGATTACAGACTCTTACGAACAATTAATCTTTAAGGGAATGTATCCTGGAATCTATGACCGTGATATTGACCCGGAATTCTTCTATCCATCATATATTAGCACCTATATAGAAAGAGATGTAAGACAGATTAAAAATATTGAGAACCTGAACAGTTTTTCAAATTTTCTTCAACTTTGTGCAGGAAGAACCGGACAGGTTGTCAATCTCAATTCTTTAGCAACTGATGCAGGAATCTCACCGAATACAGCAAAATCATGGTTATCAATCCTTGAAGCAAGTTTCATTATCTACTTTTTACAACCCTATTACGAAAACTTCAATAAGCGAATTATCAAATCGCCGAAACTTTATTTCTATGACACAGGACTGGTTTGCTCATTGCTCGGAATAA
>JAWLFR010000198.1:0-3155 GCA_041685495.1 Bacteroidales bacterium | reverse complement strand
TAATAGAGATGCCTATGGCCGTACCAAAAGCCACCGTTGTGCTGAGTTACTCGGAGGACATGGAATTCAATGCATACAACAGACAGGCGGCAAGAGTGATAAACGGTATACTGAATATCATTTTTACTGAGAAAATAAGAGAGGAAGAAGGAGGAACATACGGGGTTTCAACAGCGGTAAACCTGCAGCAATTTCCTGCCCGAAAGGTAAATACCATAATTTCATTCGATTGTGACCCGGAAAGGGCCACAGAGCTGAAAGCAAAGGTTCAGAACGAGGTACAGCGACTGGTGAATGAGGGACCGGGACAGGAACATCTTGATAAGGCCGTTAATAATGTACTCAAAAACAGGGAAGAATCGAAGCAGCATAATTCTTACTGGATGACCTCACTGTATACATATTACCTCAGCGGTATCAACTATCACGATCCTTCAAATTTTGAGGATATATTAAAGACCTTCACTGCTGATGATATCAGGGAAGCAGCTGAAGCATTCTTTGGTGATGCTGACCTTGTGGATATTATCTTTGTTCCGGGTGAATAAGAAAATGCCAGCAGATAGATAACGCAGACCAAATATTGTGAATAAGGTGATGAAACAGGTAAAAGGACAGGGACGGAATATTACAGCCTATCTTTGTCCTTTTATCCTTTTATCGTCATCGTCAAAACCTCCCGTAATCTCTTTTAACCTTTCAAAGAAAGCCTTTTTTCTTTCTGAGTTGATGCCCCAGTCCACCGGCACACTCTGAAAACCCTCTTCAAAGCTTTCGCCCGGGCGCCTGTAGTCAAAGAAGCCCCATGAGGCATAGGCTTCAACAGCCGCTTTCATATTATAATTATCCTCATCAAAGCCATAATGGTCATCCTCATTAAAAACAACAGGCTGTGCGTTATAGTCAGGCATAACTTTTACCCGCCTTACCATCTCCCATATCTCGTCCGGATCCTCCACACCATTGCCATGAAGAAAGATAACATCGGCTATCTTTATTACATTCACGCCCGGTAAAGCACCGCCGCCATAGCTTACCCCTGCCGGATAATTGTAACCTTCATATTCTTTTTCCTGCACCCTCTGTATCAGTTCATGCACACGCTCCGGCTTAAGTATATCATGATCATAATTTACATCGCATTCATTACATACCTCTATAATTATATTCCTGAAGCCCGCATCATTCAGCCAGTCCAGCGTGTTATCCACCGCATTGATAACTGCCTGCTCGCTGGCCATCTCCTGGTCCTGGCCAAAATAAAACAGTCCGAGTATAACAACCATATCCAGCTCATCAGCCCTTTTCAGTATACGGTACAGGCGTGTCAGATACATCTTTTTCAGACTGCCATCAGCATTATAAGCGGTATTTACCCAACCGTCATTACCATAACCGGTAGGGCTGCCCCCCTGCATATTAAGGGTAAAGGCGGTAAGGCCGTAGCTATGCCATTCCTCCATGGCCTGAACAAATTCGTTAGTGTTCCTGTCGGGATCCCATTCACCGGTATCAGGGTATTTCCAGAGCATCCTTGTATCCGGGTTGCTGTCGTCGAATATACCCTGCACCATACGCGAGTTAAACAGAAGGCCCTCTATTTGATTGCCTTGCCACTGCCTGTCACGGTACGTAGGCGATCCGTTAATATAAAACTTATTACCCCTTATCTCCACTGTTGTTGACGGACTGTATTCAGAACATGATACAGCCGCAAGCATTGCCAGCGAGATTATAATCAGCGTTTTCATCTTCTTCATAAACATTCCCCCTCACCTTTTCCTTATTCTATTATATTAGTTCCCTTCACTGTGCCGGGCTATTGTTTCCTTTATCCCTGGCCAGTCATAATTATCTATTTTGGGACCTATCACCTGTATCACCTTACCGGCAATCATAGTGCCATAGGCAGCACATTCATCCAGCGTGGCACCAACTACCAGTCCGTACAGGAATCCCGCTGCATACAGGTCGCCGGCACCAGTGGTATCTATGCTCTCCACCTCCAGGGCATCCACCTTTATCATTCCTTTGTTACCATAAATAAGTGATCCCTGTATCAGCGAGCCTTTCTCACCTGTTTTAACCACTGCTATCTCACATTTTTCAGCCAGTGCCTTCAGCGCCTCCTCCGGGCCCAGTCCCGTGAAAGCCTTTGCCTCAAGCTCATTGGCAAATATTATATCAACGTATTTATCAATAATATAAGAAAATTTATCCATAAACACCTCCACCACGTTAAAGCTGGAAAGGTCAATGGCCACCTTCAGTCCCTCTTCCCGGGCGTATGAGCAGGCCTTCTCCACCAGGACCATATTGGTTATAAGGTATCCTTCGAGGTACAGGTAGTCATAATCGGCAAACACCTTCCTGTCAAGATCGCCGGCAGTGATCTGCGCTGCTGCACCCAGGTGTGTGGCAAAGGTGCGTTCCGAGTCCTTGCTTATCATGGCCACGGCCGTACCGGTATCATCATCCTTTAAAGCAAGGTATGTTTTAACACCGGCCGACTTCATATTTTTCTCAAAGATCTCACCTGTTGTATCCTTACCTATGGCTCCTATAAAACCCGAGCCCACTCCCAGCTTGGCCAGTCCATGCATAGTGTTGGCTGCTGATCCGCCCGAGGCCAGGCTGGTGACATATTCAGCCGTTGTCTTTTTTATCTCTATTGACTTATCATTATCCACCAGGTTCATGCTGCCTTTAGCAAATCCCAGCTGCTCAATTATATTATCATCCTCCAGCGGGGTCATCACATCAACAAGAGCATTTCCCAGTCCAAGTACTTTCTTCATAACACTGATTACAGGTTTTTAGTTTACTTAAAATAAATGACAAATATATTGCTTAATTCACTAAAAGCCTTTATTTTTGCCACGCAATTTTCGGTGTAGAATCTTGCTTATAAGAAATTCCTCAGTAGCTCAGTTGGTTAGAGCGGCGGACTGTTAATCCGTAGGTCGAAGGTTCGAGTCCTTCCTGGGGAGCACAACAAGCTCAACCCCTGGCAACAACCAGGGGTTTATCATTTACAATAAAATAGTTTTGACTTAACTCAGTTATAAGCTATCCGCAGGTCTTTATCCCGCATTGCATCCTTCAGTCTTTCTTTCCATTCGGGGTCATCCCAGGTGCCCAGTGCTGAATGTGTA
>JAWLFR010000060.1:10862-13196 GCA_041685495.1 Bacteroidales bacterium | reverse complement strand
CTGAAAATAAACAGGGAATTTCTTAAACATGATTATTATACAGATGTTATAGCATTTGATTATCACAGGGGAAATATTATTGAAGGTGAGGTTTTTCTTAGTATTGATACGATAAGGAGAAATTCGGCCCTGTTTTCAAAGAGCCTGAAAGATGAGATTTTAAGGGTTATGGTTCATGCTGCCTTGCATCTGGTAGGTTATAGCGACGATGATAAAAAAAGCAAGGATATTATGAGGGAAGCAGAGGATAAATACCTGGGGATTTTTAAGAGTAGCGCTTATGGACTTTAATTATGATATCATTGTTATCGGGGGAGGTCATGCAGGCTGTGAAGCAGCACATGCCGCCGGGAGAATGGGTATGAAAACCATACTTATTACAATGGATATGACAAAGCTTGCCCAGATGTCGTGTAATCCCGCCATGGGAGGTGTTGCTAAAGGACAGATAGTGAGGGAGATAGATGCGCTGGGTGGCTTATCCGGACTGGTAACCGACGAAACAATGATGCAATTCAGGCTGCTTAACAGGTCGAAAGGTCCTGCTATGTGGAGTCCGCGCGCACAATCAGACCGGACAAGATTTTCCATGGCCTGGAGGAAGAGACTGGAAGGGGTGGAAAATCTTCATATATGGCAGGATAAAGCTAAAGAGCTTATTATAGAGAATGGGAAAGTAAAGGGAGTTATAACGAGCTTCGGTACTCAATTTATGGGTGGCGCTGTAATATTGTCAGGCGGCACCTTCCTTAATGGATTAATGCATGTTGGGTATAACACGGTTGAAGGCGGCAGGTCGGGAGATGAAACATCAAAAGGGATAAGTGAGCAACTAAGGGAACTGGGATTTCAGGTTGAAAGGATGAAGACAGGTACCAGTGCCAGGATTGATGGAAGGAGTATTGATTTTTTGCGCCTGACGGAGCAGCAGAGCGAAACAGAGAACAGATGTTTTTCATTTATGAACGACAGGGTGGAAATTAAGGATCCTCGTAGCTGTTATATTGTACATACCAATTCCGCTGTGCATACGGAACTGGAGAAGGGAATTAAATACAGTCCCTTGTTCCAGGGCAGGATAAAAGGTATTGGTCCGAGATACTGTCCAAGCATAGAAGATAAAATAGTTACTTTTCGCGACAAAGAAAGGCATCAGTTGTTTTTAGAGCCGGAGGGATGGGATACTAATGAATATTATATTAACGGCTTTTCATCCAGCCTGCCGCTTGAATCACAACTGGCAGCTATGAAAAAAATAGAAGGACTGGAGAATGCTGTTATACACAGGGCTGGTTACGCTATTGAATATGACTTTTTTCAGCCTACGCAATTAAGGCACAGCCTTGAGACAAAGAAGGTGGAGAACCTATATTTTGCCGGACAGGTAAATGGAACAACCGGCTATGAAGAAGCCGCAGCCCAGGGACTGATGGCAGGCATTAATGCTGTGTTAAAAATCAGGGGACAGGACGGGTTTATTATGAAAAGGGATCAGTCTTATATTGGAGTGCTCATTGATGACCTTGTTAATAAGGGAGTGGATGAACCTTACAGGATGTTTACCAGCAGGGCTGAATACAGGATTTTATTGCGCCAGGATAATGCTGACGAAAGACTCACGGAAAAAGGATATATGCTTGGGCTTGCTGAAAAGGAAAGACTGGAAAGGCTGCAGCTAAAGATGAAGAATGTTGAAAGGGTGCTTGAATTTGTTAAAAAGGAAAAGATAAGGCCCGCAGAGATAAACGATTTTCTGGAGAAAGCCGGTACAAGCACTATCAATGAAAGCCACAGACTGGAGAAACTGGTTCTGAGACCCCAGCTTAATCTCTGGCAATTATTGCAAAGACTTGAGGAAGGAAGAAATTTATTACAAAGCTTTGAGACCAGGGCTCGTGAAATTGTAGAGTCTGCCGAGATAAAGATAAAATACAGGGGGTATATTGAAAGAGAAAGGGGACTGGCTGATAAAATCAAAAGAATGAATGAACTGATAATCCCGGAGGATATTGATTTTGATCAATTAAAGTCAATATCAACGGAAGGCAGACAAAAGCTTAAGAAAATTCAGCCACGTACCATTGGAGCAGCCAGCAGTATAAGTGGTGTTTCTCCCGCTGATATCAGCGTGTTGTTATTATACCTGGGAAGGTAGTAGCATAAAATCATATCAAAAGAAATTATCAGTATTGATTATTGTTCCACGTGGAACTAATTATTTTAAATTTTAAAAATGAAATTGTATAATTTTTATTAATGATAAAATCATTAATGAGATTAATATGAATTTGTCTTAATGAACATCTGGCTGGTGAGCTGTGATGCTGGAAGAAA
>JAWLFR010000060.1:0-10762 GCA_041685495.1 Bacteroidales bacterium | reverse complement strand
GCTTCGCTGAGCTCGCAGGCACGTTTAGCTTCGCCAAGCTGACGGTTCCTGGCGGCTTGCCGCGAGGAGAGTCAATTGCTAAGAGTAAGAACAAGCTTTTTGACTTGAAAATGAGGTTTCTTGCCGGGAACAAACACTTGCTTTCTGTCCTGAAAAACCGGCTATACTACCCTTTGTTACAGCTTGCGTTAGTGTATGATATTTTAAATGTGTATATTCATGTAATCAGATAATTAAAGCGAAATGAGAATTTACGGGAAAATAGTGGACATTTTTAAAGAGGAAATATTTAATGGATTTATTGATGTTGAGGGAAATATTATCAAAGAAACTGGCAGGGAGGAGAATGCTGAGGAGAGATATATTTTACCCGGACTTATAGATTCTCACATCCATATTGAAAGCTCGATGCTGGTGCCATCACGTTTTGCCGAAACAGCCGTGCAACATGGCACTGTAGCTGTGGTCTCGGATCCACATGAGATAGCAAATGTTCTGGGCAGGGAAGGAGTTGAATATATGATCGATAATGCTGCAGAAGTACCGCTCAAGTTTTATTTTGGAGCACCATCCTGTGTACCTGCAACAGTGTTTGAAACTGCCGGCGGAACTCTGGATGAAGCTGATATAAAAGACTTGCTGGGCAGGGACAAAATTAAATACCTGGCTGAAATGATGAATTTTCCCGGTGTTATAGGTGATGACGATAATGTAAGGGTGAAAATAGAAATTGCCAGGAAATATGGGAAACCTGTTGACGGGCATGCGCCCGGCTTAAGAGGGAAGGATCTTGATAAATATATCGGGGCAGGCATAAGTACTGACCATGAATCAATAAGCCTGGAAGAGGCCAGGGAGAAGCTTGAAAAGGGTATGAAAGTGCAGATAAGGGAAGGAAGTGCTGCACGCAGTCTGGACAGGTTTCATTACCTTATTGCAGAAAAGCCATCCGGACTGATGTTGTGTTCCGATGACCTTCATCCTGAAATGCTTGCCGATGGTCATATTAACCTGCTTGTTAAACGCCTGCTGGGCTATGGTTATGATTTATTCGATATACTGAAGATAGTGGTGCTTAACCCGGTGCAACACTATGATCTTGACGTAGGAATGCTGCGCAGGGGAGATAAGGCTGATTTTATTATTATTGATAACCCTGAGGAATTTAATATTAATGAGACATGGATAAACGGGGTTAAGGTTTTTGACGGCGATAGTATCGGGTTTAAATCTCCACCGGCAAAAGTGCTAAATAACTTTAATTCATCTTACATAAAAGCCGGTGATATTGCTGTTAAAAGAAAGGAAGGAAAGATAAGGGTTATTAATATTACAGAGGGCGACCTTGTTACAGGCGTTTACGTGTGGAAGCCCGGAAGCCGGGGTGTATTTGTTGAACCTGACATAGGGGATGATATACATAAGATAATAGTAAAGGACAGGTATAAGGATAGTGCTCCTGCTGTTGCCTTTATCAAAGGTTTTGGCATCAGGCGTGGAGCTTTTGCTTCATCTGTTGCCCATGACAGTCATAATATAATTGCAGCGGGCTGTGATGATGAATCGATAAGCAGGGTTGTTAATATGCTTGTAGAAATGAAGGGCGGGCTGGCTCTTACTGACGGACAAAGCAGTATGTCCCTGCCCCTGGAGGTGGCCGGACTGATGACAGATGTTCCATGTGGAACAGTGGCAGAAAAGTATGAGAAAATGTCTGAAAGACTGAAAGATATGGGCTGTAAGCTAAAGTCGCCGTTTATGACTCTCTCCTTTATGGCCCTGCCGGTAATACCTGAATTAAAAATAACGGACCGTGGCCTGTTTGATGTAAGCCGGTTTGATTTTGTTGACATTTTTATATAACAGCTGTTTGCATTGCGACGGGCTGCATGCCGGCTTTATCATCCGCCTTCTAACTTTAGAACTAATTTATTTATTTTTGTCGTGATGAAAGATCTCAGGAAAATAGCATTGTCGCTGCCTGACAGTCCGGGTGTCTATAAATTCTATGATAATGAAGGCAGACTGGTATATGTGGGAAAGGCAAAAAGCCTTAGGAAAAGAGTGGCTTCATATTTCGGTAAAACACTGAGCGGAAAAACAAAGGTAATGATGAACCGTGTGTCTGAGATAGGGCACACCGTAGTGGAATCGGAGTCTGAAGCGCTGCTGCTGGAAAACAACCTGATAAAAAGCCACCAGCCCCGTTATAATGTTCTGCTCAAGGATGATAAAACTTTTCCATGGATTTGTGTTAAGAATGAACCTTTTCCACGGGTATTTATGACCCGGAATGTTATACAGGACGGATCAGTATATTATGGTCCGTATACATCTGTGCTTATGGTTCGTACCCTGCTTGAGCTGATAAAGAAGCTCTATCCGCTGCGTACCTGTTCATATAACCTGGCAGAGGAGAAAATTGAATCAGGTAAATACAGGGTATGCCTGGAATATCACCTGGGTAATTGCCTTGGTCCGTGTGAGGGTAAACAGACACGCAGTGATTATGACGAATCTATAAGACAGGTAAAAGAAATTCTTAAGGGCAATATACATACCCTTACCAGCTACCTGAAAAAGCTTATGAACGTATATGCAGCCGAAATGAAATATGAAAAGGCACAGATGATCAAGGAAAAGCTGGATATACTGGGTAAATACAGGAGTCGATCTACCGTGGTGAACCCACGCATCAAAAACGCAGATGTATTCGGTATGGAGGCAGATGATGAGAGACTGTATGTTAACTACCTGAAAATCATACGAGGAGCGGTGGTGCAGACGCATACTATAGAGCTGAGAAAGAGAATTGAGGAGAGTGATGACGAGCTTATGTCGCTGGTTATTACAGAGTTAAGAGAACGTCACTCGAGCGGTGCGAATGAAATAATCGTTGCAAAGGGACCCGACATCAGGCTGGCGAATATAAAATATACTGTTCCCAGGCGGGGCGACAGGAAGCGCTTACTGGAGCTGTCAGAAAGAAATGCAAGGGTGTACGCACTTAACCGCAGGAAAGCAGGGATAAAGACAGCAGCTGAAAGAACGGAGCAGAAGCTTGAAAAGATGAAGAAGGACCTGCATCTTCCTTCCCTGCCGGAGCATATAGAGTGTTTTGATAATTCCAATATACAGGGATCTGACCCGGTGGCTGCATGTGTAGTGTTCAGGCAAGGCAGTCCCTCAAAAAAGGAATACCGGCATTATAATATAAAGACAGTCAGCGGTGCCGATGATTTTGCTTCTATGGAGGAGGTGGTTTTTCGCCGTTATCGCAGGATGCTGGATGAGGGACAGGACTTACCAGACCTTGTAATAGTTGACGGGGGCAAGGGACAGCTCAATGCAGCAGTAAAGAGTTTTGAAAGACTGGGTATAAGAGGGAGGCTTTCTGTTATAGGTATTGCAAAGAAGCTTGAGGAGATATATTTTCCGGGCGACAGTGTTCCCCTTTATATTGATAAAAATTCAGTAAGCCTGAAAATAATACAGAACCTGAGAAATGAGGCACACCGTTTCGGGATTAAATTTCACCGCGACAAAAGGAGCAGGGGTATGACAAAATCGTCGCTGGACGAAATAAAAGGTATCGGACCAAAGACAAAAGATATACTGTTAAAAAAATTCGGGTCGCTGGAAAAAATACGTTTGGCTCCCGCCACCGAGCTTGAAAATCTTATAGGCAGGTCAAAAACTGAAAAAATCCTTGAATATCTGCGTAATTCGTCCTGAATGGCTAATTTAATGGCGAGGCGTCCGGGTTGCTTATATGCCTGGATACCAATACAATGGCCCGCAAACCCCGACTTTTAACCCGCTCAGAATTGAATAAATTTACGGAGTACTACCAGGGGGCTTAAATACCTTCCAGTTTATTCAGTTGTTCTGTTAGTTTTTCTCCTGAAGAAGGTCTTGAAGCACGTGCTTCAAGGATATTTCCTTCCCGGTCTATCAAAACAAAAGAAGGTATGTACTTTACCAGGTATTTATCATTTAGCATAACGCTGTCGTGAAGCTGAAGCCATTGAGGCTGGTCTTTTATTACCATATCTTTCCATGCCTGCTTATCGCGGTCGACAGAAATGCTTATGATTTCAATATTTTTGTCTTTAAACTCTTCTGTCATTTTTTCCAGGTATGGGATTTCAATCTTGCACGGACCGCACCAGGTTGCCCAGAAATCAATATAAACATATTTACCCCTGAAGTCTGAAAGTGAAACCATATTGCCGTTAATATCAGGCAATGTAAAAGCAGGAGCCGGCTCACCTGTTGCCAGGGGTGCCCATTCCTTTTCTTTATCCCTTATGGAGCTAATGTCTTGTTCACTGGTGCTTATGGAATAAAACCGTTCTGTCAGGTCCTCCGCACCTCCTGTTCCGCGGGAATCAATATAGGCTGACAGGTTGGTGTACAGAAAATGATTTATCAAATCCTGGTTTTCAAAATTATCGATTACGTAATCGAACTGTTTTGTCAGCAGCTCAGCGCTACCCCAGGCTTCATCGCCCAAACCGGTGTTTTCTTCTATTCTTTTGTTAATGATAGTGTTGATAACATTTAGGCTTACAGGAACCTTTAAATATTCAGGCCTGTCAATATCGATATTATCAATAAAACCATACCACCCGTCAGGCAATTTCACCGAATCATTACCCGTGTAATAGCTGTGTATATTTTCATAGTTCATAAGTGAAGAATAGTAAGAGAATTCGTTGAGTATCCGCCTGCTTTCAACAAATTCACTGCTCGTACCCGGATTGTTTTCCAGAAACTCATCCAGTAGTTTATCTTCAGCCTTTCTCAGTGAATCCATTCCCCGGAGATAGTCCTCTGCAGGTGCTTCATAGTATTTCCTTACAGAAGCTGATTGTTCTTTGCTGAGCTCATTGGCTTTTTGAATAAACCTGTTTTCATCTGCCAGGCTGCCGCTGAAGCTTATGTTTTGAATATCTTCAGGATCCACTGATATCTCAAGATCTTCACCGGGAGACAGGTAAAGAGGTATTGCTCCATTTTCAAGTCTGAGATAATAGTCACCTGCAATATCTATGCGGCCATCAAGCTCAAAGCTGCCGTCACCTTTTACTTCTATGGTGTCAATATTTCTGCCCTGTGAAAGCATAAGCTGTTCTGCTGTATTGCCTGCTTCGTCTGTTTCGGCGTTTATCAGCCTGCCGCTCAGACTGTATTTGCCCGTTCCGGTCTTTTCTGAACAGGCGGCGGCAATAATGATAAGTATGATAATTACTGACTTTTTCATAATATGGGATTTTTTATAATGAGTATTAATTTATTTTGCCCTTGAAGCAGTGAAATTAATAAATTCTTCCATTGATGATCGTATTTCACTGTCTTCGAAAGTGTCGAGAATGGCAAAGGCCTTATCACGGTATTTGTCCATCATGCCGGCTGCGTATTCCGTACCGCCGTTTTGCACCACAAAGCTTATCACCTCATTAATTTCTGCTGATGTTTTCTTTTTTCGTCGTATAATATTTAGTATTCTTTTTCTTTCTGATGATGATACTTTCTGCAGGGCGTGTATCAGGGGCAGAGTAATTTTTTTCTCCCTTATATCGTTGCCTGCTGATTTGCCTGTAAGCCCGTTTGCCTGGTAGTCGAACATATCATCCCTTATCTGGAAGGCTATCCCTATATTCTCTCCAAGGTCACGCATGGTTTTTATTTTTTCCTGGTCGTCTGTTACCGATACAGTGCCGCAGGCTGTGCAGGCAGCTATCAAAGCGGCTGTTTTCATTTTGATGATGTCAAAATAAACATCCTCTGTTATATTCAGCTTTCTTGATTTCTGCAATTGCAGCAATTCACCTTCGCTCATGGCCCGGACCGCTTCGCTGATAATCCCCAGCATGTCATACCTGTTCTTTTCCACACTTATAAGGAGTCCCTGTGAAAGAAGATAGTCACCTGTGAGTACAGCAATTTTTGAGTTCCACAGTGCATTGATAGAAAGTGCTCCCCTGCGTTCATGTGCATTGTCCACTACATCATCATGCACCAGTGTTGCCGTATGAAGCAATTCAACAAAAGTGGCTGCAATATAGGTTGCCTCGTTTATCTTTCCGTTAAGTGCCGCCGACAGAAAAACCAGCAGGGGCCTCATCTGTTTACCCTTGCGTCGTATGATATAATTAAGGATGATCTTCAGCAGGGGAACGTTTGTTTGCAGGGTGTCATTGAAATAGCGTTCAAATTCACGCATTTCATTTTCCACCGGTTTTCTTATAGTACGTAATTTGCTCATACCTGCCATCTAATAATTGTCAAAGATAAAAAATATAGATATACCATGCTGAATTATTGCAAAGAGTGTATTGATCAGAATAAAAATTTAAAAATATCAAAAGACCTTGAACATATAGACATATTTATATATATTTGCAACATAAATATAAAGACAAATGATAGAAAAACTCAAGCTACAACCAGACCAGCTGGAACGTGCCGCAAACATGCTCAAAGCCATAGCTCATCCCATGCGAATAGCAATAATAGGATTTCTTGAGGAGGGAGAATCACTGTCTGTTACGCAGATACATGAGAAACTTGGAATAGAGCAGTCAACAACATCTCACCACCTTGGTATACTGAAAGATAAAGGAGTGCTGGTTTCCCGCAGGGATGGCAAGAAAACCTACTATTCTCTTAAGCATGAGAACCTGAAGAATATTATTGATTGTGTAAGCATGTGTGAGGCTTCATGATCGTCTGCTGCTTAAAGGGCTGCCCGTGCTCAAAATAATCCGGGCATTAAGTGTACGTAAGATTATCGGAGGCTTGCTGAGAAATTACAGCTTAAAGGGCTGCCAGGACTCAGAATAAGGATCTGCGAACCCTTGTATCCTGTTACTTAAAGAATTTTTTCTGGAAAAGTATTATTGTAAAGACACCTATTGTTACGGCACTGTCTGCCAGGTTAAATACCGGCCTGAAGAATACAAGTGACTGTCCCGGGCGTACAGGCGACCATTCGGGCCACGTGGTGTCTATCACGGGGAAATAGAGCATGTCCACGACCCTGCCGTGGAGAAAGGAAGAATACCCTCCTTCAGGCGGGAACATTACTGCCGGCTCATAGAAGCTTTCATTAAAGATCATACCATAGAAGGCGCTGTCAATTATGTTGCCCACAGCGCCGGCAAATATTGCACTGACAGCCAGGATGAGTCCCGGATGTTCATTCTGCCTGATAAGATAGAATATATACCATCCTATACCTATGGAAGCAATTATCCTGAACAGGCTTAAAATAAGTTTTCCTGCCCTTCCGCCCATCTCCATACCAAAGGCCATACCGTTATTCTCAATAAAGTGGAGAATAAACCAGTCACCGATAATATATTTCTCTTCACCTATCACCATGGTGGTCTTGACCCATATCTTGAAAACCTGGTCGGCAATCAGTATCAGCAGTATCAGCAGTATGGCTTTTGTCTTTATGGACATAGTCTTATTTTGAGGGCGCAAAATAATAAAAAAAAGCCAATATTTTGCTTTCCCTGTTTTGACTGAAATCAGCTTGTGGGACCGGGTGAGATTTTTTTGTAATTACGGGGCAGGACTTGACACCCGGGCGTACCCGGATTTTGTTTGTGTCCTGGCTGAACATGAATTATATTAGCAGCTTCTGTTGCAGTGGAAAAGGCTTTGTGAAGCTGTTTTGTTGCAGGGGATTTTCAGATCTGTGAATATTGATCATAATAAGCACTTTATCAGTACTGTGAAGAAGCCTGAAAAAAATATTGTTTCGCTGGATAACGTAGCCGTTGAGCTGATACGTAAACCGATTAAGAATATATATATCAGGGTTTATCCTCCCGACGGAAGAGTTGTTGTGTCCGTGCCCCGCCTGATGAGCCGTAAAGATCTTTCGTTATTTTTATTATCAAAGAGCTCCTGGATAAGGAAGCAGCACCTTAAGCTCAGGGTGGCCGGTCAACAGAAATCCTATGAATATTTAAATGGCGAATATCATTTCTATGAAGGGACAAAGTACGCGCTGGAAGTGTATGATTATAAGGGGCCTGCCAGGGTGTACCTTGATGGCACCGCGATTATAATGCTGGTGAAGAATGATTATGACAGGGAAAAGAGGCGGGCTGTGCTGGAGAACTGGTACCGGCAGCGGTTAAAAGAAAAACTGCCTTCTCTTATAAGCCGCTGGGAAAAGATAATGCATGTTGATGTGTCGGAGTTCAGGGTGCGCAGGATGAAGTCGAGATGGGGAACATGCAATATACGGGAAAAGCGTATCTGGATAAACCTGGAGCTGGCAAAGTATCCTGACACTATCCTTGAATATATAGTGGTGCATGAGATGGTGCACCTGCTGGAAAGAAGGCATGATGCCCGGTTTTATGCCCTGATGGGTAAATATTTACCTGACTGGAAGGAGAGGAGAAGTCTTATTAAGACTATTACGGAATCACATTTTCTGCCCTCTATGAGATGAATGCAGCATATCACATTTGCAGCCTTTCATAAGATGCCAGAAATAGCTTTCAGCTTTTCGGCAGGTAAAGCTCAACTGCTTTCATCACCTCATGCTTTTGCAGGGGCTTGATAAGGACATCTTCACAGCCGGCCTCAAGTGCCATTTGCCTGTTGCCCGGGATGGCATAGGCGGTATGTGCTATCACCGGCAACTGGGGCCTTAACTTCTTTATCTCCCTTGTTGCATCATAGCCGTTTACTTCCGGCAGGTTAAGGTCCATCAGCACCATGTCAATATTTTTTTCCTCCGAGCAGATACTGATTGCAGCATTGCCTGTTGCCGCCCACTTCGTTTTATAGCCGGCTTTCTCCAGCCATATCTTCAGTAGCTGGTAGGATGAGTTCTCGTCTTCAACAATCAGTATGGTGGTGTCCTTTGTTATTTGTCCGGGTGCCTCCTCATCATGGTCGCTGACAGAGCTATCCTTTTGGCCCTGTGGGATGGTGAGGGTGAAAACTGAGCCCTTACCTTCTTCTGATTCAAGTTCTATTTTCCCGCCCAGCAGTCCGGCGAGCTTTTTCGCAATGGTAAGCCCTATACCCAGACCTCCGTACCGCCTTGAGAGGGAATTGTCTGCCTGGCAGAATTTATCGAAAATCTTTTCCTGTTCCTTTTTGCTTATGCCTGTGCCTGTGTCACGCACCCAGAGCCTGAGACTGCTGCCGGAACCGTCCTTTTCTTCTGAAGCACCGTACTCCACTTTTCCCGCTTCAGTGAACTTTAAAGCATTGGTCAGCAGGTTGGTCAGTATTTTTTCAATCCGCGCTGCATCTGTAAAGACTGGCTTCTCTCTCAGCTCAGGCTGTACTGAATAAGAGATATCGATATTGTCCCTGTTGAGGTTTACTTTTTCCTGTTCTATGTCATGATATATTTTTTCAAAGAGGGAGTACAGGTTAAAATCATCTTTTTTTATTTTAAGGTCACCACTTCCCAGGAGGGTGAGGTCGAATATCCCCTCAACAAGGTGCAGGAGATGGTTGCCGCTTTGATTGATTATCTTTTTGAACTCCATTATCTCATCGATGGATGTATCCCGGTCAATAATCTCGGAAAAACCAATGATTGCGTTAAGCGGTGTTCTCAGCTCGTGGGATATTGAAGACAGGAAGTTGGATTTGACCCTGTCTGCTGCCTGCGCCTTTTCAAGGGCAATATTCAGCTTATCCTCTGTTTCTTTCCTTCGTACAATCTCTTTCTTAAGCTCAGTGTTAGCCCGCACCAGCTCATCCGTCCGCTCTTCAACAAGATCCTCCAGCATTTGCTGCCTGTCGCGCAGCTTATCCTCTGTTCTTTTCATTCTCAGCAATACGTTTACCTGGGCTGACAGTTCCACCGGATCGATGGGTTTGGAGAAAAACGCATCAGCCCCAGCTTCCAGTCCCGATACAATGCTCTGCGTATCTGTTTTAATAGCAGTAAGCATCATTATAGGTATTATGGCTGTTTCCTTATCGGCCTTCAGCTCGCGGCATACCTGGTAACCATCCATGCCGGGCATGATAATATCCAGCAGTATAACATCGGGCTTTTCCTTTTGTGCTTTTTCTATGCCTTTTTTACCTGAGCCGGCAGTAATAAGATCGCAGTCGGGTATAAACCTTTTAAATATTGCATGGAGCGAGATAAGGTTGTCTTCCTGGTCATCAATAGCTAGTACTTTACTGTTCATGTTTCAAACTTTTCTTTAACACATATATTTATCCTTTTGGCTCATAAGAGACCGGTCAGATAAACAGGTCTATCTTTCTTAAGAGCTCATCCGGATCAACGGGTTTTGGTACGTATTCATCACATCCGGCTTCCAGTATCTTTTCCCTGTCGCCTTTCATTACCATGGCCGTTATTGCTATCACCGGTATTTCCCGGGTATTGCTGCTGCTTCTCAGTTTCTTTATAAAATCAAGGCCATCCATCCCCGGCAGGGCTATGTCAAGCAATATAAGGCCGGGATTTTTATCAGCGGCTTTTTGCAGACCTTCCTTACCATCATGAGCCTCCAGTATTTTGTGTTTGTCTCCCAGTATTGCTTTTATTGTCAGCATATTATCCGGATTGTCTTCAACAACCAGGATATCGCTGCTGCCCTCAGGTGATGCTTTGGCCTGAGTCTTAGCCTCACCGTTAGTGTCCTGAGCATCCCTGAGCATATATTTCACTTTTTTTATAAAACCGGGTATATCAATATCCCCCTTCTGTATCATGCGGTGCACACCGTGGGAACTCAGGAAATCCCTGTCA
>JAWLFR010000197.1:0-3181 GCA_041685495.1 Bacteroidales bacterium | reverse complement strand
CAGGAAAGGGCAAAAGATGTGGTACAGGATTGTTATGAAAAGCTGTGGGTTAATATCAGTAATATCGAAGCAGGCAAGGCCAAAGCATGGCTTTTCACCACCGCCCATAATACCATGATAGACATAATCAGGAAAGAAAAGAAAATAATAAGGGGTGAAGTGCCTGATGAAGATATTAATGAGCAGGCATATTCGGATCTCAACGAGATACTTCACCAGTGCCTCGGCAAGATAAGCGAATCATGGCGGACGGTTATACTCCTGAGGGACTACGAAGGTTACAGCTACAGGGAAATTGCTGAAATAACAGGACAGTCTGAGGCACAGGTGAAAATAAATATATACAGGGGAAGGATGGCCCTTCGCAGGATGATAGGAAAAATGGAAATGGTGGTTTAAGATGATAATAAACAGGCAAAATTACCAGGTATGGGTGACTGACTATTACGATGGGAGTCTCGATGACTTCCAGAAGGAGGTCCTGATGGATTTCCTGGACAGGAATCCCGACCTGAAATCCGAATTTGAAGATTACCCCGGTCTTACCATCAATCCGGGTACGGAGGAGCCTTTTGCTTACACTGGACTGCTGCGCTCACCGGATCAGCTGTCAAATGAACAACTTGAACACTTTGCAATAGCCCTCATTGAAGGTGACCTGGACGCGGAGCAGAGAAAAGAGATCATGGAACTCAGAAAATCAGATCCCCGCCTCCGGGAGTACATAAACACCTATGAAAAGATAAAGCTGACACCCGGCGATACAGAATACTCTGATAAGAAAAAACTGTTTAAAATTCCGGAAAACAGGAAAAGAATAAGACTTATCATGATTTCAGTCTCAACAGCCGCCTCAATAGCCATTATTGCAGGCCTGTTCATGTTGTTCAGCCAGGACATCGGCGGCGGGTTTGAGGGACAGCTTACGGCAGACAGTATGCAGGAAAGCAGGAGCATGCAGGAAAACGTTCAGGATATACCGCAGCAGCTGCCTGGAAAAACTAATATCAATATTACAAGAGCGAACAGGCCCGGAGAGATCATTAATACGCGGTCACTAGCCGAAACAACCGGGACCGGTGAAATCACACAGGCACAGACGCTTGCTGAAACGGCCGGAGCCGAAGAGATCACACAGGCACAGACGCTTGCTGAAACCGGGGCCGGTGAAATCACACAGCCACAAACCACTGCCGAAATGGTAATAAAGATAAACAACATCACCCCTGTAGCCGGAATAGCTAACATACAGCTTGATATAGCACAAACACACTTCCTGCTGGCCGAAACCAGTCCATACCCGGCTTCTCCGGAAACAGGTCCCGGTGATATGTCTGTCCGCGAATACCTTGCTTATCAGTTCAGGAAACAGGTACTGGCCGATGAGAGTCCGGATACTGAAAAGCTTAAAGCATGGGAAATAGCCGATGCAGGCATAAAGGGCTTTAACAGGATACTAGGCTGGGAAATGGAACTTACGGCCGAACAGGATCCTGAAGGACGCCTTAAGGATATCAGTTTTACAAGCCAGCTGGTCAAATTTGATCATAAGGCGAATAAAAGTAAGGGCGACCTGTAACTTTTCACCACCCCCTGCCGTCTGAGCAGAAAAATCACTGTAACTTAAAAAATTTATTTACCATGAAAAGAATATTAGTATTGACAGTTTTGATATTTACCTTCCTTAACACCCTCCTGGCATCCGGACAGGATACCATGAACATCAGGATGAGGAATAACGAGATTATTAATATAAGCGAAGACGGGAACAGAACACGTATAAGCATTGCAGGCGACAGGCTGGAACTGGAGGCTGCCGGGGAAAATGTTAAGATAAGGCTCGGCAACAGGGGCATAGAAATATCTGACGGCAATAATATAGACTGGAAAAAATACGAGGATATATATTATTACGATGATACAGATGACCCTGCAGACAAAAGGAGAAGGGACAGGAGACGGTTTACCCCCCACTGGTCAGCCATAGAGATAGGAATGAATAATTACCTTACATCTGACTACAGCATGAGCCTGCCACCGGAACTAAGCTATATGGACCTGCATACAGGCAAATCATTCAATATAAACATCAATTTCGCACAGCTGGGCATAGGGCTGACAAGACATTTCGGCATTGTAACCGGACTGGGACTGGAATTCAATGATTACAAATTCGAGGGTAATAATAATATCAGCAAGGACGAAGAAGGCGTCATAGGCCCCATGTATCCGGCTGATGGCATAGAATATGAAAAGACCAAGCTCACCACCACATACCTTACCATGCCCCTGATGCTGGAAGCACAGATACCGGTTAGATACAGAAGAACAATAAATATTGCAGCAGGGGCCATTGGCGGGGTTAAGCTGGGATCACATAATAAGCTGGTCTATTATGACGGCGGCAAACAAAAAGTCAAGGAAAAAGATGACTTCAGCCTGTCCGTACTCAGGTACGGACCCACAGTAAGGCTGGGATATGATTCATTCCAGGTATATGCCACCTACTATATGAACGGTCTTTTTCTTGAAAACAAAGGACCTGAACTATACCCCTTTCAGCTTGGCATAGCAATCGCTTTTAACGATTAAACGGTACCCCTGCCAGCCTGGCATAGCAATCTCATTCAGGGATTGATAATCCCCTGGCCGCAACTCTAAAGGACAAATTACCAATCTCACCCCGTGCTTAATAACTACATGCATGGGGTGAGATATTATTTTTTTGGTGCTTTAACACTCTCAATTTATCTTTGTCTGTATTACCAACAGTCTGAAAAATGAATAAATACAGCCAGCTGTCAGACAGTGAACTGAGACGTTATAACAGGCATCTCATCATACCCGGCATAGGCCTGGAAGGGCAACTGAAAATCAAAAATTCTTCCGTCCTTGTCATAGGCGCTGGCGGACTGGGATGCCCCGTGCTGCAATACCTCACCGCAGCCGGTGTAGGCAGAATAGGCCTGATGGATTACGATATGGTTAATGAAACCAACCTCCCAAGGCAGCTACTGTATGGCGCTGCGGATATAGGAAAGCTCAAAACAATTATCTCAAAACAAAGACTGAACATTATCAATGATAAGGTGGATATCGATATACTGAATATCAGGTTCAGTAAGGAGAATGCTCTCAAAATAGTCGCCGATTATGATATCATAGTTGATGCCACTGATAA
>JAWLFR010000196.1:0-3192 GCA_041685495.1 Bacteroidales bacterium | reverse complement strand
ACCCTGCCTGCACGTAAGCAGAAGGCTGCCAGCAGGGAAGATGTTGCAAGGGCGGTGGCCGGTATGGTCAGGAAAAGAAGGAACAGGCTTACTCTCTCGGCCGTTGGCAAATTGCAGGCTTTTGCACTGAGATTTTTTCCGGGCGCAGTGAAAATGATACTCAGAAAGGCCAACAGGGAATATGACAGGATGTATGATCAGTGAATTATTATACTGTCACTGTCAAAAGAGGCTGCCATAAAATAACCAAGTATGCCGCCGCTTATATTGGACTCCGGGTTAAAGGGTGTCGATGAGCTCATGGCACTGAATAGTACATCATTCACCAGGTTAAAATAATTATATACACCATTATCAATAGCGTATAATTCTACCTTTACAGTATCAGTCCTGTAAAAGTCAAGCCTGTAGTCGGTGTACACTATAGTGTCGGCCCGCAGGTACCTGTCGCTGTATATCGAGTAATAATCGTTCATCAGTTCGCCATTGCGGTAATACCTGAGCATATAGTAGTTATCGTTCCCCGGATCATCTATTATAATCGTCATTAAGGAGTAAATGGTTTCTTCCGTATAGTGAGGGATGTCGAGCTTTTCATATTCAAGCTGCAGTATCTCGGGTTTACTGTTGAGGTATGATCTGCCGCTGTATGATCTGTCACCTGTGACGATGTTCAGTGTGTATTCGGAGTTTTCCTTTCCCCTGATGATATTTCCACGGTAAACACCTTCACCGGTATATTCGAGCACCTCGGACCTGCCCGGATTATCGTTGATGCTCACCATGGCAGCTTCTTCAATTCCGGCTCTTGTAGTGTCAAAATAACTGCCGGTGTATGTCAGTTTTACCATTGCTGTTGAATCCTTAATTATTTCTGCCCTTGCAACCAGTGCCGGTTCGGATGTATTAAGATCGATATCAATAATCTCTTCACAGGAACCCAGGCTTAAAGCAGTAATAAATAATATGCTAAAAGATATTCTCATCAGAAATTAATATTAAAGGTTAACGAGGGCACTATCCCGAAAAGGCTCAGTTTAACAGCTTCAGTGGCGGCACTGTTATTCTCATTTTCCCTGAAGTAGATAGAGTATGCATTATGCCTGTTATATACATTATATACCGAGATATCCCAGCTTGTGTTAAATCCCTCCCTTTCTTTACCCCTTATCTTCATACTGATATCCATCCTGTGATAGGCAGGCATGCGGTAAGCATTCCTCGCGGTGAAATAGGGGATCAGTATATTATTGAGGCTGTACTTGCCTTCCGGGAAGGTTACGGCATTACCCGTGGCATAGACAAAGACTGAAGAAAGTGCCAGTCGATTCGATATGTCCCATGTTCCCACCAGCGAAATATCATGTATCTTGTCATATTTGGCCGGATACCAGTTGTCATCGTTAATTCCGCCTACCAGGTTTTCAGTGCGGGATATGGTATAGCTCAGCCATCCCCTGAACCTGCCCTGTTTCTTCTTTATAAAGAATTCAGCGCCGTAACTTCTTCCCCTGCCGGATAAGATATTGTCCTCAATGTTCTCATTCAGGATAATGTTTGTGCCATCTTCAAAATCGGTGATATTATTGAGGTTCTTATAATATAATTCGACGGATGATTCAATTATATCATTAAGGAAATTCCTGAAGTAGCCTGTTGCAAACTGACTGGCTGTAACAGGTTCTACCCTGTCAGTGCTGGGGACCCATATATCAGTTACCTGTCCGGATGTGCTGTTCGATAAGAGGTGAATATACTGGCTTAGCCTGTTATATGATATTTTAACTGATGAGCTGCTGTTGATACGGTAGTTAAAGGACAGTCGGGGTTCAGCTATCAGGTAGGTTCTGCTGCTGTCACGGCCGTTCATCTGCCTGAATGCCGACATCCTGAGACCGTAACTGGACTTAAACCCATCGCTGATATTATGCTCGTTCTGCCCGTAAACACCTATTTCCAGTGCCTCCTTCCTGTCCATCACAATATTCAGCCTGCCCTGTTCTGTAGAATGAAGGGCACCGGGATTAAAATCGCGGTAGTGAACCTCCAGTCCTGCATTTATTGTGTTATCCGTATTTGGGAAAAAACTGATATCATTCTTTATGGCGTAATCTTTTATACCCGACTCGTACCCGGTGTTCCTGTCGAGGTTGAATCCGTAGGAAAAATCACTGTAGATAAGGGATGTATTGGAGAACACCCGGTCGCTGAAAAGGTGGTTCCACCTGAAAGTACCTGTATAATTACCCCAGCCCATGCCAAATTCTTCATAACCAAAAACATCCCGTCCGGCGTATGCCGACAGGAAGAACCTGTTGCGGTCCCCCGCCTGGTAGTTGACCTTGGCATTGAAATCATAGAAATAGAGCCTTGTTCCTTTTTCTATAATATCACCTGGCAGTGTTTTAAGGATGATATCCGCATATGACCTTCTGCCGGATAATAAAAATGACATTCTGTCCTTAATAAGCGGGCCTTCAACGCTGAGCCTGGTTGACAGAAGGCCTATGCCCCCGCTGCCTTCAAACTCCCTGTTATTGCCGTTATCCATGCTTATGTCAACAACCGAAGCCGCCCTTCCTCCATACCTGGCAGGTATGCCTCCTTTATAAACAGTTATATCCCTGATAATATCAGAGTTAAAAATGGAAAAGAAGCCGGCCAGATGCGAGGCACTGTAAACAGGAGCTTCATCCAGCAATATAAGGTTCTGGTCAATGGATCCGCCCCTTACATTGAATCCCGTGCCACCCTCGGATACCGTGCTTATGCCTGGCAGGAGCTGCAGTGTTTTCAATATGTCCTTTTCACCCATTAAGACGGGTATCAGGTCGGCCTGCTTTATATCCAGCCTGTCCACACTCATCTCCGCATGTGCTATATTACGATCACTTTTTACAGCTGAAACAAGCACTTCATCAAGGTTTATACTTTTTTGATTAAGCCCTGCATCCAGCTTTATGTCCCTGTTAAGCCGGATATCTTTTTCTACTGTTTCATACCCTATGAACCTGAAGCTTATGGTGTAGCTGCCCGGGGGAGCCGATAATGAATAGAATCCATAATTATTTGTAACCGTCCCCTGCAGTCCGGGTTCCAGCACAACAGTGGCTCCGATGAGGTCTTCGCCGCTGCCTGTATCTGTTACCCTGCCGCTGATGGTGTAGCTGTCCTGTGCGGCAAGACTGAAGC
>JAWLFR010000059.1:0-13314 GCA_041685495.1 Bacteroidales bacterium | reverse complement strand
ACCAAACCGAGTCCCAGTCTATTATCACTTACCGGCGCATCAATGCTGAATGTCAATTCCCGGGGTGCACCTTCAATGCCATGCCATTTTTGTCCGTAAATACTCATCATGCTGAGTGCTCCCGCCGATCCGGCATATGCCGGGTTCAGTAAAAGGGGATTTAAGATATACATATTATCAGTGGGGCTAAACTGTGCATAGCCCTTCATTCCGATAAACAGTATCAATAAAATATTTACAATTCTCCTCATTTTATCTTCGTATCACAATATATCCGCTTTGCGAAACTCCTTTCGTTGAGCGTATTACATAATAATATGTATCCTCAGGCAAGGCATTCCCTTTTTGATCAGTTCCATCCCAGCTATTGTCATAGTCAGTATTCTCGTAAACCTTAACACCCGACCTGTCAAATATTACCAGTTCTGTCTGTCCGAGATTCTGTATCCCCTTCAGTTCAAAGAAATCATTCCTTCCATCCATATTCGGTGTTATCAGGCTTGGTATAAGCAGGTCATTTACATAAATCCTGAGATAATCGCTTGATTCAGGGCAAACACCGTTTGATACAGTCCACAGCAGTACGTTTTCACCGATGGTCAATCCAGTTATGGCGGTTGCTGGTGCTGTTGTATCATCAATCGTGCCGGCTCCCCTGATCAATTCCCACCTGCCTGACTCCCTCTCAGCAAGTTGAGCATTCAATTCTGTTTCAAAAGTGTACCGTAGTGTCTGGTCCGGACCGGCATCAGCCACCGGCTGCTCATAAAAGTTAATTATTACATTATCAGATGTAACTGTTCCATCGTCTACGGTCCAGGTTAAAGTATATGAACCATACTGATCAACTAAGACCTGTGTATCGAACTGCTTGGGGTCATCAAATATCATGTTACCCGGACCACTGCTAACCGACCATGTGCCGGTTCCCGGTGCTGGATCATTGCCTTCCAGGACAGTAGTCTGCAAATCACAAATATCCTGATCAGCACCAGCATCTGCAGGCCCTCCCGGAATGATTCTGAAATCAAAATTATTGTTAAGGATAGTTAATGCAGCCTTATCTTCAGGTGTGTTAACACTGAGCCCATATGAGGCGGATAAGAGATAAAAAGAGATGAAGGTTAGTAATTTTGCAAGCCGCATTATGATAATTTTTTACGTTCATGATGCTTATTGATTATAAACAATATTTAATGTCAAAAGTTGATGGCTGACAAAATAATTATAGAATATATACCTGATAAGCTCTGGCCTGACGTGATGCATACCAACCTTTTCAACAGCATAGACAGTATGGAAGTGCCGGTTTATATCATTCAGGGTATATATGACTACCAGAAATCCTGTCTTTTTCACTCATTCAATATCAATTCGGGTAAGGGCCACAAGCTTATGATCCTCCACCCTGCCACCATACTGCTTTCTCCTTACCGAAATAGGGAAAACCCCCATCCGGTTTCGGATTTGTCCGTACCATCCATATAGCCCGGTTACTTATTTTTGTGCCTTAAACAAAATCAGAAAAAAAGGTGGCACCTGATAAACATATGAACAATAATGAAAAAACCGTTATTATACTGGCTGAGTGCTGGAACGGTGCCATCAATGCAAGTCGCTTTGCAGCAAGGCTTCTTTTTAACAAAGACACCCGGATAATACTGCTTCATACCTACATGAGGCCGGCAACAGGGACCGTAATGCTGCGGGATATTACACACATACTGAAGAAGACTGCTGAAGAAGAGCTTGATGCACTGGAAAGGAAGCTGGTGGAAGATTTTAATATACCTGCCGGAAATATTGAAAAAATGGCCATAGAGGGAAGCCTCAAATCAGTAATGGAATCGCATTTCGGCCATTATACCAATATATCCCTTGTTCTTGGTCCGGGTATGGAGAAGGAATACTATAAAGATTCCTGCAGGACAACAGTCAGTGCAATAATGGAAACAAGGCCAGGGCCGCTGTTCCTGATATCTGATTTTATCACCCTGATTGAACAATCAAGGATCAGTGTAATAACTGAAAAAGAGGCTGAAGTACCAGCTGCATACATTGATTTTCTGAAAGAGATATCAGGAGAGAAGAAACTCATTATAGACATTATCAGCAATGACAATAAAAAAGCGATAAAAATAAATAAGGAAACGGCCAGGCATTTCTCTGATCTGCCTTCCGGCATCATGCAAAATACTACTGAACAGATACTTATTAAAAGTGTGATGCGGGCCAATCCTGTATAAGCATTTAAGAGACAGCAGGCGGCATAAAAAAAGGCCGGCTGTACTTAATAATAAATGCGCAGTGACAAGATTAAAGAAAGGAATCATGAAATCAAATAAAGATAATATAAAAATACTGGTGCCGGTGCCTCTTACACCCGACTTCACTGTAGCCCTGAGTCAGGCACTGCAATTTGAAAAGGCATACCGGACGGAAATAATACTCATGCATGTGGTACCTGACCACAAGCTGTCCAACAGGATAAAAAGCTCAAACAAGTTAAGAAAGAGTAATTATGAGGCCAGTTTTAACCTGAGATGCCTGGCAACGAATTTCTTCAAAGATGAGATCCCGGATAATGTGAGCCTGAAAATAGTAAACGGGCCTCTGATACCCACTATACTCAAAGAGGCATCTGATACGAAATGCGATCTTATCATTATCAAAAAGTCGGAAAAAACAAAAGGCTATTTAAATATCTTCAGGTCGGAAAATGCCGATAAGCTGATATCAGAGGCTGTGCGTCCAGTTATCACCATCCCGGGTAATGATACAGATGGGAAAATAAAGGATATACTGCTACCGGTTGATATCTTCAAAAAAACCACTACCAAGGTGGCCTGGGCTATCTCACTTGCAAAAAAGTTCAATGCCAGGCTCCATGTGGTATCAGTCCTTAATATAGACATCAAACCGGAGGAAAGCATGGCATATAAAAAATGTAAACAAATAGAAAATGAGATACGCAAAGAAGGTGTTGAGGTAGATACCGCTATGCTAAGAAGCGATAAAAAATCAATGGCTGATATGGTCCTTGACTATTCCGCGAAGATCAGGTCTGACCTTATTATCATAATGACACGCCAGGAAACAGCGCTTATCAATAATTACCTGGGGAGTTTTGCCACTGATATAATACACAGGTCAAAAGTACCGGTTTTTAGTGTTGTACCAGGAAAAGAGTCTGTGCTGGGCGGTTTCTTCAGCACCATCTCAACCAGCGCCAATAAATAAATTAAAAAAACAAAACATAATAATTATAATAATGGAAACTCATAATAATATACAGAAGCTTACAGAGAAGATTCATCGCGAGGGTCTTGAGAAAGCTAATAAGGAAGCGGAAATAATTATTGCCCGGGCTAAGGAAGAAGCCGGAGAAATAGTCACAAATGCAAAAAAAGAGGCTGAATCAATCAAGGAAAATGCAAGGAAAGAAGCTGAAGATACCTCAAATAAGATAAAATCGGAGCTGCGCCTGTCGGCACAGCAGTCAATATCATCTCTTAAGAAAGAGATAAGTGAGCTGGTACAGGCAGAGGTGATAAAAGAACCACTGCAGGAAGCTTTCAGTGATAACAACTTTGTCAGGGATCTGCTGTCAACAGTGGTAAGTAACTGGAACGCCAATCAGGAAGAAACAGACCTCCAGGTACTGGTGCCCGACGATAAGCTGAAAGAGGTAGAGAATTTTTTCAGGGAGAAAACAGGAAGGGTACTGAATAAGGGCCTTAGCCTGGGTAAGTATAATGGTTCAGGTAATGGTTTCGAGATAAAACCGGAAAACGGCCACTATAAGATTAATATGACCGATGAGGCTTTTAACCGCTTCCTCAAGGAACACTTCAGGCCCAGAACCCTTGAATTCCTTTACGGAGCAAAATCATGATGATAAATAATCAATACCATTGCTTCATTTCAGGCTTACCGGATATCTCCTTTGACAATCGCAGGGAATGGATTGACATCCCTGCTTTCAAAATGATGCTTAAAGAAAATTTGCATCCTCATGATTACAGGCAGGTAGAGCTGGTTTTCCTGGAAGAGGATAATCGTACCCTTGCCCAATTTCTGGCAGAGGATGAGATACAGGACTGGCGTGCAGGCAACTTCACCATCAATGACTACAGGGAGCAGCTGGAGATATTCCAGGCCATACTGCCCCCGGAGGATATACTGCCCGGCTATATGGTTAAGGTGATGAGGGAAGTGCATGAGACAGAAGAGGAAGGCAGGGCTGATAAAATGCAGATCGAACACAGGCTGGCTGAAGGATATTATTCCTGTATAATGGCTGACGGGAGTCCCTTTTTAAAGGCCTTTACTCAATTAAACTATAACATAAAAAACCTGGTGGCCTTTATTAAGGCCGGCAAGCATGACAAAGAGCAGGAACAGTTTATCACGGGCAGTTCGGACCATGCTGCACACCTCAGGAATTATGCAGGACGGAACCTGGCAAGTGACCCGGAATTTGAGTTTTTTGACGAGATAATATCATACAGCAATAGTAGCTCTTTCGCTGAGGAAGAGAGGAAATATGACAGGCTGCTGTGGCAGCAGGCAGATGATATGACCTTCTTTGAAAACTTTAGTATTGACCGCATACTGGGATACCTGCAGCAGATGAGAATACTTGCCCGCTGGTCTCCCCTTGATAAAAAAAGCGGCGAGCAAAAGCTGAGAGCCATAGTGAACAGCGCCTGGCAGGAACCGGCAACAATGGAAGACAACGCTTATTGATTAAAAGAAAGAAAAATAAAAACATAGATAATGACTGGTGGAAAAGTAAAAGGCATAATAGCAAATCTTGTGATAGTGGAGGTTGACGCAGCTGTATCACAAAACGAGATATGCATGATAAAACATGACGATACAAGGCTTATGGCCGAGGTTATAAAGATAGAGGGCAGCCTGGCTTATGTACAGGTATTTGAGAGCACGCGCGGACTCAAAACTGGAGCAACTGTTGAGTTCAGCGGCAAGATGCTGGAAGTAAGCCTGGGACCCGGCATACTAAGCCGCAACTATGACGGGCTGCAGAATAATCTCGATACCATGAAAGGCATATTCCTTGAAAGAGGTGAATATACTGATCCGCTCGACAAAACAAAGGAATGGGACTTTACCCCACTGGCCGTGCCGGGTGATACGGTGGAAGCCGGCAGCTGGCTGGGTGAGGTAAAAGAGAACAGGATCGATCATAAGATAATGGCTCCTTTTACACTTAAAGGCCGGTGGACCGTTGAGTCAATAGTCCCGGCAGGAGCCTGTAAGATAGAAGATGAGATAGCTGTGCTGACAGACGCTGAAGGAAGGAAAAAATCAGTGAGCATGGTGCAGAAATGGCCTGTCAAAAGACCACTGAAAGCATACAATAACAAGCCCAGGCCTTCAAAAATACTGGAGACGGGTATAAGGGCCATAGACACCCTTAACCCTATAACAGAAGGAGGTACAGGATTTATACCCGGACCCTTTGGCTGCGGAAAGACAGTGCTGCAGCATGCCGTATCCAGACAGGCTGAGGCCGATGTGGTGATAGTGGCCGCCTGCGGCGAGAGGGCTAATGAGGTGGTGGAGATATTCAAGGAATTCCCTGAGCTCGAAGATGCACGTACAGGCGCCAAGCTGATTGAAAGGACAACCATCATAGCCAACACATCCAATATGCCGGTGGCTGCACGTGAAGCATCAGTCTATACGGCCATGACACTGGCCGAATACTACCGTAATATGGGACTCAAGGTGCTTATGCTCGCCGACTCCACATCGCGCTGGGCACAGGCCCTCAGGGAGATGTCCAACAGGATGGAAGAGCTGCCCGGACCCGATGCCTTCCCTATGGACCTGCCGGCTATCATCTCCAACTTCTACTCAAGGGCCGGAGTGGTGGAGCTTAATAACGAAGCCTGGGGATCCATCACCTTTATAGGTACGGTATCACCTGCAGGCGGTAACCTGAAAGAGCCGGTGACAGAGGCTACCAAGAAAGCAGCCAGGTGCTTCTATGCCCTCTCGCAGGAGAGAGCAGACAGCAAGCGCTACCCCGCCATCGACCCCATAGAAAGCTATTCAAAATATATGGAGTACGAAGAGCTGCAGGCTACCCTGGCTGAAACAATATCAGAGAACTGGACAAAGATGGTTGACAAAACCCGCGATATAATAATAAAAGGTAAAGAGGTCAATGAACAGATAAATATACTGGGTGATGACGGCGTGCCTGTTGACCACCATATATTGTTCTGGAAATCAGAGGTTATAGACTTTGTTATACTGCAGCAGGACGCTTTTGATGAAATGGACAGGATGACACCTCTGGAAAGGCAGAAGTATATGCTGGAGAAAGTGCTGGAACTGGTTGAAACAAAATTTGAGTTCAGCAAATTTGAAGAGGTGGCCCTGTACTTCCGTCAGCTGATAAATATGCTGAAACAAATGAACTATTCTGCCTTTGAATCTGAACAGTTCAGGGGATACGAAGAGCAGCTGGAATCACTAATTAATGAAAGGAGAATAGCATAATGGATAAAACAGCATTCAAACGAATATATACCAGAATTAATAAGGTTACAAAAGCCACATGCTCACTGAGAGCTGAAAATACCGGCTATGAGGAACTGGCCATAGTTGATGGCAGGCTGGCACAGGTGGTGAAGATAATGGGCGATGAAGTCACACTGCAGATCTTTGCAGGAACGGAAGGCATAGCCACGGATGCAGAGGTTATATTCCTCGGCAGGTCACCTTCCCTTAAGATGGGTCCGGATATTGAAGGACGCTTCCTGAATGCCTACGGCGATCCTATTGATGGCGGCCCGGAGCTTACGGGTGAAGAGATAGAGATAGGCGGTCCGTCCGTTAACCCGGTACGGCGTGAGCAGCCGTCGCAGCTGATAACAACAGGTATAGCAGGCATAGACCTTAACAACACCCTGGTAACTGGACAGAAAATACCGTTTTTTGCCGACCCAGACCAGCCCTTTAACCAGATTATGGCCATGGTGGCGCTCAGGACTGATGCAGACAAGATTATCCTCGGCGGCATGGGGCTCTCAAACGATGACTACCTTTTCTATAAGAACACATTTGAGAATGCCGGCTCCCTGGAAAGGATAATAGCGCTGGTGAATACCACGGAAGACCCACCGGTGGAGAGACTGATGGTGCCCGATATGGCACTGACGGCAGCAGAGCATTATGCTTCAGGAAACAATGAGAAGGTACTGGTGCTGCTGACCGATATGACACTGTATGCCGATGCACTTTCAATAGTGTCAAACAGGATGGACCAGATACCCTCCAAAGACAGTATGCCAGGATCACTGTACAGCGATCTGGCCAAGATATATGAGAAAGCGGTGCAGTTCCCTGATGGAGGATCAATAACAATTATTGCCGTAACAACACTGTCAGGTGGCGATATAACACATGCCATACCCGATAATACAGGCTATATAACAGAAGGACAGCTCTTCCTGCGCCGGGATACGGACGTGGGCAAGGTGGTGATCGATCCCTTCAGGTCACTGTCAAGGCTGAAGCAGCTGGTGATAGGCAAGCAGACAAGGGAAGACCATCCCCAGGTAATGAATACAGCCATACGCCTGTTCGCCGATGCAGCCAATGCGCGGACAAAGCTGGAGAACGGCTTTGACCTGACAGCATATGATGAAAGGACACTGCGCTTTGCCACCGATTACACAGAGAAGCTGCTGGCTGTTGATGTAAACCTGCAGGTTGATGATATGCTGGACACCGGATGGAAGCTTTTTGCAGATAACTTCTCGAAAAGCGAGGTGGGTATAAAGGAAGACCTGGTAAATAAATACTGGCCCGGGAACGGTCAGGAAGAAGAGACCGGAAAAACAGAAGAAGCAGAAAGATGAATCTTAAATTTCAATATAACAAGACCTCACTCCAGGCTCTTGACAAGCAGCTCAAGATGCGGCTCAAGGCCATGCCTACGCTGAAAAACAAGGAGTCGGCACTCAGGATGGAGGTTAAGAAGGCAAGAAAGAAGAAACAGGATCTTGCTGAAAGGCTTGATATGGTGATCAGCCAGCAGGAAGATAACCTGGCTATGTGGAACGAATTTGACGAATCATTGCTTGAGGTCACTGAAGTAAAGCTGAAACACAGGAAGATAGCCGGGGTAAGGATACCGGAGCCCGAAGAGGTGATCTTCAGAACAGCCGAATATGACCTGTTCCTGGAACCCAAATGGTTCACCGATGGTATAGAATTCCTCAAAGAGATGATAAAGCTGGTGATAGAAAAAGAGATGGTGGAGAAACAACAGCATATGCTTGAGTACGCGAGGAAAAAAACAACGCAGAAAGTGAACCTGTACGAGAAAGTGCAGATACCGGCTTACCAGGAAGCTATACTGAAGATCAAACGCTTCCTTGAAGATGAGGATAACCTGGCCAAGGCAGCACAAAAGATAGTTAAGACAAGACAGCAAAAAACAGCAGAAGCAGAATTATGATAACACCAATGAAAAAATATTCATTCCTGGTATATCATAATGATTACCGGGAATTCCTCAGCAGCCTGGGGGAGCTGGGAGTGCTGCATGTAATAGAAAGTAAGGGTGATGACCGTGAGGAGTCGCTCAGAGAAGATGAAAAAGAGATAGAACATATTGATAAGGCTCTTGATATTCTTAATACCGGTGAAGAGAACGATGTGAACATCAATAAAGGGAAGGCTGCAGATGCAGATCCCGACCATGCAAAGATTCTTATCGGTACTATAGAAGATATTGGCAGGAGTATAAACAAGCTGGAGAAGCAGGCGGACAGTATACGTAAAGAAATTCACAGGGCTCTTCCATGGGGAGAATATACAGGGGAAGATATGGAGAAGCTCAGGGCCACAGGCTATATACCTGATTTCTATTACTGTACAACCAGCAGATTTGACCCGCAGTGGGAAGAGAAATACAACCTTCTACCTGTTACCGAACAGGACGGCAAGATATATTTCATGATACTCAGGGAGGAATTTGAAACGGTAGAAATTGATGCTGACAAAGTCGACCCGGGTGAGAAAGTCCCGCATGAGCTAAGGGAAGAACTGGATGTGGTGGAGAAAGAGCTTAAGGAAAAATTTCAGAAACTTGAAGAGCTGAAAAAAAGTGCAGGCACTGCCCTGCTGAACTATCGAAAGCAGCTGGAGAATAATATCGGGTTCAAAGAGGTATACCTTGAGACACAGAAAACATCTGAAGATAAGCTGATGATACTGGAAGGATGGGTGCCTGAAGAAGCCGAAGAGAAACTGCAGGCCTACCTTGAAAAAGAAGAAATTGTTAGCGTATCTAACAGTCCGGCCGAAGACGACAGGCCACCGGTAAAGCTTAAAAATACACGCTTCGCAAGGCTCTTTGAGCCTATCAGTGAGCTTTTTGACCTTCCGGCATATAATGAGCTGGATCTGACACCCTTTTTTGCACCCTTCTTTATGCTCTTCTTCGGGTTCTGTCTGGGCGACGCGGGATACGGTGTGTTCTTTATCCTCTTTGCCGGTATACTCAAGCTGAAAGCTGATAAGAAGTTCAAACCAATCTTATCCCTGGCACAGTACTTTGGTGTGGCAACAATAATTTTCGGACTGCTGTCCGGAACATTCTTCGGTATCAACCTTATAGACAGCGGCTACACAATAACCGACAGCAGCATAGAGAGGCTGAAACAGGCAGACGTATCCCCACATCTTATCAGCGGTGTGGAAGATATGAAAGATATATATTATGAAAACAGGAGTGAATTCCTGGAAGCAGCGGAGAAGAACACCGGACAGGAGACAGTAGCCAGCTACGAGGCTGAGCTGCTGAAGCATGCTGAGGCAGGAATACCATTTATCCGTTCTTTCCGCCACCTTATGCAGGAACCCCTGAGCATGTTCTACCTGGCAATGATTATCGGGGGTATGCAGATACTGTTTGGCATCTTCGTTAAAATACTTAATATTACAAGAAGACGGGGTTTTAAATATGCTCTCTCAACCGTGGGCTGGCTGCTGCTTATAATAACACTTATCATTTACTATTCCGGCATAGTTGATCAGAGCAGCATGAAGTACCCTTTCTACGGCTTACTGGGCCTGTCCGGAATATTTATATTCCTGCTTAATAATCCCGATATCAATATATTCAAAAGGCTTGGAAGCGGTCTGTGGGATTCATATGGTATGGTAACCGGACTTTTCGGAGACATTCTCTCCTATATAAGACTTTTTGCACTGGGCATATCATCAGCTATACTGGGATTTGTCTTTAACGACATCTCCCTGCAGCTTTTGAATATACCCTATATAGGATGGCTGTTCTTCCTTATCATATTGCTGGCCGGCCATTCAATAAACATTTTCCTGGCCAGCCTGGGAGGATTTATTCATCCCATGAGGCTCACCTTTGTTGAGTTTTATAAAAATGCCGATTTCAAGGGTGGCGGAAAAAAGTATAAGCCATTTATTATTAATAATTAAAACATATAACAGAAAGGAAAAAAATATGGAAACGACAATTGCAAACGCAGGAAATATACCGGTAATACTGGCCTACACAGGACTTGCTCTTATGCTGGTGCTGGCCGGCATAGGAAGCGCTATAGGAGTATCAATGGGTGGCAATGCCTCCGTGGGGGCCCTTAAGAAAAAGCCCGATGCCTTTGGTAACTACATGCTGCTGAGCGCGCTGCCCGGAACCCAGGGATTATATGGCTTTGCCGGCTTCTTTGTAATCAACTCACAGGGAGTGATACAGGCTACCATGTCAATGACACAGGGTGTTGCTATACTTGCAGCAGGCATAGCCCTGGGCTTTGTGGGACTCTTCTCGGCGATGAAGCAGGGTGGCGTAACAAGCAACGGCATAGCTGCCATAGGATCAGGGCATGACGTATTCGGAAGCACAATGATACTGGCTGTCTTCCCGGAACTTTATGCCATTATTGCTTTTGCTGCTACATTCCTTATCAGCACATCACTGTAGGATAGCTGTAAAAGCAAAAGAAAAACATTCTTCCACCAGGGGGCTGAAGACCTGTGCCCGCAGGTCAGCCCCCTGGTGGAAGAAACACTTATACCCGGCCATGTTTTGTTATTGAAACAAAATTAGTACTTTTAAGAATGTACAGATATAAGTAAAAATGGCCGTATCACATGCCGGCCCGCAATTTTCAATAACATTGGGGCATAAATCGAACATATCATTGAAAAGGACAGTAATAATCAGCATGATAGGCTTCGGCATCTTCATCACTGCAGGCATCACACTGATATTTGTGAGCAGCAGCAAGAGGGATGCCGAGCATATACGCCTTGTGGAGCTGACAGGACATGTTGAAAACCAGATCCTTAAATCCAGGATACTGATAGACGATATGATACTGGGTAATGAAGCAGGGCAGATACCGGACCTCATGAAGTGTCTCGATGCAGTAAAGCTTAATATGAACTCACTGCACCGGTTGATAACATTAAGGTACAAAAGCAATCCGCGGGTTGATATTGAAACATTCAATGAGCAGTATAATAATACCTATGAAAAGCTCAGCCTGATAGAGCATCAGGTCAAACAGGATAAACTGCAGCTCGACAATACAAATAATGAGCTCTTTAGCTTATTCACCAACTTTAATCTTAACTATAAGCAGCTGCAGTCCATGCTCCCCAAATACCTGCTAGCTGATACTGTAAGATATAAAAGGGAGATAATGATCGTCATTATCATCAATTTGATAATGATATTTATGGCCGGATTCTTTATCATAAGGCTTATCAACCGGCTTATAAGGGCCGACAGGGCCCTGATACGCAATACGATTGATGTGGAAAAAAGGGAGCGTGAACGTATAGCTGCCGATCTGCACGACAGCCTGGGCTCATTGCTGTCAGGATTGATAATATACCTCCAGGTGCTGGAAAAAGAGGCAAAGGATGACCCGGTACTGATGCCCAAGATAAAACACCTTAATTCACTGGCCAATTTGTCGCTGCAGAGTATTGAAGAAGTGATCAATAATCTTAATCCCGGACTTCTCTCAAGGCTTGGGCTGATAAAAAGTATAGAGAAGATTACTGACAAGGTGAACAAGCTGGGCAAAACACAATTCTCTGTCAACTCAGAAAATTTCACTATCAAGCTGCAGGAGAGCACTGAACTGCTTATCTACCGTATATGCTCAGAGCTGATAAACAATGCACTTAAACATTCAAAGGCACAGACAGCTGAATTTATACTGTATAATCAGAAAAACTGTGTCAGGATTATTTACCGTGATAACGGTGTGGGCTTTGACGCCGGGATAATGTCTTTTGAGCTGGAAAAAAGCGGATTATATAATATCATACACAGGGTTGAGTCACTGGAAGGCAAATATGAGATAAACAGTGAGCCGGGCCAGGGTGTTGAGGTAAAGATTACATTTAATGCAGAAAAGATGAAATAGGATCTCAATTACCAGGAAGTGAAAAAAACAGGATATGAAAGAAAATATAAGTTTACTGATAGTGGATGACCACCGGATATTCCGGGATGGTCTGAAACTCCTGTTATCACACTTCCCCTTCGTTGGTGAGGTGGAGGAGGCATCCAATGGCATTGAGTTTCTGCATATGCTGAAAAAGAAAACCCCCGATATAGTGCTTATGGATATCAATATGCCCGTGATGGATGGTATTGAGGCCACCGGCAAGGCACTGGCCGAATATCCGGAACTGAAGATCATTGTGCTTACCACCTTCCATGATGAAGACTACGTGGAAAAGATGCTGATAGCGGGGGTTGAAGGGTATATGCTGAAACGGAGCACCCCTGAAGAGTTTGAGACAGCCATCACGAGAGTATACTCGGGAGGCAACTATTTCTCCGATGAGATAGTACGCACCGTTGCCAGGAAGCTGAGCCGCATACGCGAAGAGTCGCAGGACAAGTCATCGCTAAGCGGAATCACCGAAAGGGAGATGGAGATACTGGGACTCCTGTGCCAGGGCTTTAATAATGAGAAGATAAGCAAGATCATCCATGTAAGCCCCAAGACCATAGAAAAACACAAAAGCAGCCTCTTCCAGAAAACCGGCACAAACAACACTGTCAACCTGATCATCTACGCCTTTAAAAACGGCATAGTGGATGTCCCTGACCGTATATAAAATTCAGCTGTTACAAGGTCCTGCTTATGGTTACAACTTACATTCATACCGGTAACTTATTGAAAAGACCTGAATAAACTGACTGCTTCCCACGCCCGGTTGTGTAACATCAAAATAGATAGTAAATTTGTGTTAAGATATTCC
>JAWLFR010000195.1:2105-3208 GCA_041685495.1 Bacteroidales bacterium | reverse complement strand
GCATTCCTGGTTCTCCCTCAGCACCTCTTCGGTCAGCAGGTTACGCTCCTGGTTCTTGCCGGAAGGATCGCCTATCATACCTGTTGCACCACCCACCAGTGCTATGGGTGTATGCCCTGCCCTCTGGAAATGCTTAAGCAATATTACCTGCACCAGGTGTCCAATATGCAGGGAGTCGGCCGTGGGGTCAAAACCCACATAACCTGCTATACGCTCCTTATCCATATATTCCTGTGTACCCGGAGTGATATCATGCAGCATCCCCCTCCACCTTAATTCATCAACAAAATTCATCTGAAAAGTATTTATTTACCGAAAGTGCAAAGATAAAAAAAATAGCATAAGAGATGCCCGCATCCTGCGGGCTGACAGAAAAACAACACAGCATTTGCGGAGAAAAATCCTGGCATACATTTACACGAGAGGAGTATCAGAATTATCTTCTTTCCTTCGTTTAAGCTCATCAAAGCTCTTGCGCAGGTCACCGCCCTCAATGATAGGGAAGAGCAACGGAGCAAAATCAGCAACGGGATTGTAAAATTTTGATTCGGAGATCTTATCCTCCGGCAGGAATCGTGCTTTCTGGTTTATGGTGTTAAGGACAATAAACACTATGCTCAGTATCAGTATGGTCTTTAAAACGGCAAACAGCATTCCCAGCAAACGCACAATAAACCCCAGGGCCACGGCCTTCATCAGTTTATCCATCGCTTTGGCAAGGAAGTGAACCAGTACTACTATTATAATAAATGTAATAATGAAGGCCACCAACCCCGTGTACTGCCCCTGCGCATCAAAATATTCAACCAGCTTGCTCTGGGTAAACCATGAGAACCGTATAGAACCCCATATGCCTAACACAAGGGCTGCTATTGATGCTATTTCAATAAAAAGCCCGTTCTTAAACCCCCTGAACAGGGCCCAGGCTATAAGGGCGAGAATGATAATATCAATATAATTCATTACAGTCGGCTTTGCAGTCCAAAGATAAAGTAATTTCTTATTGATGCCGCATGCCCCGGTTAGTATTCATGCAGCAATACGGGATCAGACTTAAAACGGCCCCGATGCATCCTGCTCCTGGTTTTTATTTATGCAGCAAC
>JAWLFR010000195.1:0-2005 GCA_041685495.1 Bacteroidales bacterium | reverse complement strand
GATGCATCCTGCTCCTGGTTTTTATTTATGCAGCAACACGGGGATGACTCGTAATCCCAGGAACTTACAGGAATATAATATCATTAAAAGACTGACAAAAAGTAAATAATCAAAATATTAGCAGTACCTTTGCAGCCCAATTCACATTTATGAACATATTTAAAGAAACAGGTCTTAATGACGATTTATTAAGAGCTGTCACAAAACTGGGTTTTGAAAAACCCACCCCCATCCAGGAAAAAACTATACCTTCCATTCTTACATCCGGACAGGATATAATTGGACTGGCGCAGACAGGCACCGGTAAAACGGCTGGCTTCGGACTGCCTATCATTCAGAAGATCAATACTGATGACCGCTCTGTGCAGTCGCTGATACTATGTCCCACCCGCGAGCTGTGTATGCAGATAACGAAGGACATAAACAGCTATGCGAAATATACCAAAGGGCTGTCGGTACTGGCTGTTTACGGCGGTGCCAGCATTGTACCCCAGATGCAGGCACTCAAAAAAGGAGCACAGATAGTCGTTGGAACACCCGGCAGGACACTTGACCTTATAAAAAGGAAGGTGCTTAAGATAGACAATATCTCATGGCTTATACTTGATGAGGCTGACGAGATGCTCAATATGGGCTTCAAGGAAGATCTGAATGCTATACTGGAAACCACTCCCCCCGGGAAACAGACGCTGCTATTTTCAGCCACCATGCCCCGTGATGTCAGGCGTATAGCCGACACATATATGAATAACCCGCTGGAGATAACGGCGGGCAAAAAGAATACCGGTGCAGAGAATGTCGAGCATCACTATTACGTTGTAAGGGCTGCCGACCGCTATGCTGCCCTTAAAAGGATAGCTGATATCAACACAAAAATCTACGGCATTGTATTCTGCCGCACACGGAACGAAACAAAGGATGTTGCTGACAAACTTATACAGGACGGCTATAATGCCGATGCCCTGCATGGCGAGTTATCACAGGCCCAGCGCGACCATGTGATGCAGCGTTTCCGTAAAAAGAACCTGCAGCTGCTGATAGCTACCGATGTGGCCGCCAGGGGCATCGATATCAACGACCTCACGCATATTATTAACTATAACCTGCCCGATGACCCCGAGGTATACCTCCACAGGAGTGGTCGTACAGGCCGTGCCGGCAAATCGGGTATCTCGATAAGCATCACGCACTCGCGCGAGGGAAGGCGGATAAAAGAGCTGGAGAACCTGATAGGTAAGAAATTCACGCTTAAGATGATACCCGGTGGTAAGGAAATATGCGAAAAACGCATGTTCAACCTTATCGATAAGGTGGAAAAGGTACAGGTGGATGAATCCAAGATTGAATCATTTATGCCTGACATCTACAAGAAGCTTGAATGGCTCGACAGGGAAGAGCTGATAAAACATTTTGTTTCGGTTGAGTTTAACCGTTTCCTCGAGTATTACAAGAATGCCCCCGACCTGAATGTCTCATCCGAAAAAGGAAGTGATATAAGGAAGAAAAAGCAGGGGTCAAAATCAGAATTTACCAATATCTATATCAATATAGGCAACAAGAAAGGCATGGATCCTGCCAGGCTCATAGCACTCATCAATGAAGCAATGAGAAAAAGGGATATACCCATTGGCAAGATAGATGTTCAGCGTAATTTTTCCTTCTTTGAAATAGACAGGGCATGGGATCAGAAGTTATTGCAGGCCTTTGATGGTGCTATCTACGAGGATCAGCCCGTTGTTGTTGAGATAAAAAATCAAAAGATGAAGCCCTCTTCAAAGCCTAATTATAAGGGCAGCACTAAGAAAAAGCACAGGAAAGGAAAAAGAAGGCCGAGGGTATAGGATCAGCACCCTCTCTCAGATGATATGAATAGTACTCTCATACATTCTGACAGGCAGAGTAAGGCAATCGCGTAGGAGGAAAATAAAATAGTTTTCCTCCTATTTTATTTTCCGTCCTCGCACACCACCGTACGTACCGTTCGGTATACGGCGGTTCCTTAATA
>JAWLFR010000194.1:0-3219 GCA_041685495.1 Bacteroidales bacterium | reverse complement strand
TCCAGCAATTCTATCTTTTCATCCATGCCTGCTATCATCCGCAGGTCTTTGCCGAGGGTATCAGGATACAGCACTTTGCGCGGGTGCGGATAAAAGGTTATAAGCACTGACTCACCCTTATTCTGCCGGGCCAGCTTATTAAGTCTCCTCAGTATTATCTTATGACCGTAGTGTACACCATCGAAAGTGCCCGTTGTAACAACTGCATTCCTTATCTTCTCCAGCCCGCCAAATCCGTAAAACACCCTCATCCCTGCTTCTATCCTTCTTTTACAAAATATGCCACTTTCTCTATTGATGTTATCATGTCATACTCATCCAGGTACACATTGGGAGGCACATTAAGGGGCACCGTGGTAAAGTTAAGTATACCTTTTATCCCTGCTTTTATAGCTGCCTCTGTTGTAGCCCTCGCTGAATCGGGTGGTATGGTGAGTATGGCAATAGATATCTCTTTTTCCTTTACTAAATCCCCGAGCTGCTCCATGGGGTAGCATCTCACACCTGCTATCACCCTGCCCACCTTTTTGGGGTCATTGTCAAAGCATGCAACAATATTCAGTTTTGATCTTTTACCCTTGAAGTAGGCCGTTATGGCACGTCCCAGGTTACCGATCCCTATCGTTGCCACATTCTGGCCTCTTTCAGAGTCTATGATAGTACCTATGGTAGATATCAGCTCTTTTATGTCATAACCCTTTTTCTGCACGCTGGAGTATCCTATAAGCATAAGGTCGCGCCTCACCTGCACGGCTGTTATATGCAGCAGTGCAGCCAGCTCATGGGAGTAGATATAGCTGTTTCCGGCAGCGAGATAGCCCAGCAGGTTCCTGCGGTAACCACTTAACCTTTCAACGGTCTTTCCTGGTAGTCTTTTCATCTGTATGTCTTTATATTATCTACAAATATAAGAATTAGAATAAATTTCATGTGTCCTGCTTTTTCAGCGGCATCCTCAGTGTAAAGACACTGCCCCTGTCAGGCTCACTTTCAACACTTATAATACCATCATACATATCGGCCACCTTCTTTACAATTGACAGTCCCAGTCCACTGCCCGTGATATTACGCGTCCTCTCATTCTTTATCCTTACAAAATCATTAAAAAGCGTCTCCCGGTCCTCACTGCTGATACCTATCCCGGTATCCTCCACCTTAAAGACAGCATCATCACCCTCGCTGTCTATAATCACCCGTACCATGCCGCCATCCTTATTATACTTCACCGCGTTGGACAGCAGGTTATTGAATATTATACTTATATCTTCTTTGTCGGCCCTGATCACCACCTTTGTCCTCTCTTCTGTTTCCACAGTCACATCTTTCTGAATGGCCAGCGGGTTTATCGTTTCGATGCATTGCTGAATGACAGGCATCGGATCAAGATCCCTTACCTTGTCTTTCTTCACTTCCAGCCTTAACTTGGTAAAATCCAGCATATCCATTATCAGCGAGCGCATACCCTGTATCCGCTGTACAGACCTGCTTATCATATCATTATAATCATTGATATTATCACCCTCATGCCTGTCCATCATCATATTAAGGTATCCTTCCACGGCATTGAGGGGCGACTTAAGCTCATGTGACAGCACCGAGAGGAACTGGTAGCGTATTTTCTTGCCCTCCTCATTCATATCCCTGGTAATCCGCTTCAGGTACTGCTGCTTTGTTATATTTTCTATCGACGATTTCAGCTCGCGCGGACTGAAAGGTTTTGGAATAAAGTCGGTGGCACCGTCCCGCGTAGCCCTTACCGCCACATCCAGCGAGGCATATGAAGTTATCATAGCCACCACGGTATCATATTTCTTCTTCCTGATATATTCCAGCACATCAACACCCGACATACCGGGAAGCTTATTATCCAGCAGCACTATATCCGGACAGTCGCGGTCTATCATCTCCAGCGCTTCCTCCCCTGTCTCTGCTTCCGTCACACTGTATGTATAGTCTTCATCCATAAAAGGGTATGTAACCCTGAAACTGCCCAGTATCCGGCTGACACCGGACCGTATGCCGGGCTCATCATCCACTACCAGCACTTTTAGTTCAGCCATCTTTTCTGTTTAATAATTTTTCAATCTCATTATCCAGCTGTTCTCCCATTATCCCTTTTTCAAGGTAACGGTCAGCCTTTATCCAGCTTCGCTCCTCCTCCGTACCCAGGCCAAAGGAGAGTCCCGTTTCCTTCGACACCCCCGTTGCAAGTATAACCGGCACATCCGGGTACCTCTTTTTAAGCTTGTAACAGAGTATAAAGCCGCTGTCCTGCTGTTCCATCATAAGATCGAATACAGCAATATCCGGCTTTACCGAGGCCATAACCTCCATGGCTTCTTTCTGGCTGCCGGCACTTATAACCTTATATCCTGACTTTTCAAGCCTGGCCACGACCTGAAATAGATAATCGGGATCATCATCAACCACCAGAACCGTAATTTTTTCCTTGTACATATCTAATATCTCTTTATTCTTTTACCCTGGGTATGCTTACCCTGAACTCCGTCCATGTATCGCCTGAGGCCGGGTTGCTGTTGGAACTCACCTTTATCTTCCCCCTGTGCATCTTCACTATGCCATAGGCAGTTGCCAGTCCCAGTCCCGTTCCCTTACCCGTCTCCTTGGTAGTATAGAAAGGCTCAAATATTTTTTCTTTCTTCTCCTCATCAATACCCTGACCGTTGTCCCACACCTTAAGGACCAGGCTTTTATTATCATCCTCAAGGCTTATCTTTATCTTACCACCGCCATCCATTGCATCAACAGAATTTTTCACCAGGTTGGTTATAAGCTGTATCATCTGCTCGGTATCAACCATAGCCGAGGGATCACCTGCATTATCCTCTGTAATCACTTCAATACCCCTGGGAATAATAAGCGAATCAATACCCTGCCTTATCAATTCATTCATATCGGCATAATCGTGGTTAACCTGTGTCTTACGGGCAAAATTCAGCAGTCCGGCTACAATATTCTTACACCTGCCTGCCTGCTCGGCTATCAGGTTGAGGTCATCGCGCAGCGGATCATCATCACCGCATTCATCCAGCAATATATTACTGTACATTATAACCACTCCCAGCGGGTTATTAAGCTCATGGGCTATGCCTGCCGATAGCTGTCCCATATGAGCCAGCTTCTCCGACTGTCTGAGGGCCTGCTTCATTGAGCCCAGCTTCTCATTGGAGAGGGCCAGGTCGCTGACAGAGTTATGCA
>JAWLFR010000193.1:0-3223 GCA_041685495.1 Bacteroidales bacterium | reverse complement strand
TAAGTCAGGGTTGACATACCGTTAACAAGTACTGATATACTCAGATGGGCAGGCGCGGAAAAACGCTCCTTAAACTCCATTGCCTCGCGGTATGATATATAGGCATGATTCTTTGTACGGGTCTCATTCTGCCCGATAACAATGTTCATGCCCCTGCTGGTTATGGCAAAGGTATTTGCCCCCATCATTGAAAACTGACTTGTAAGCGAGCCCTTAATGGCATCAATGGCCGTCAGTATCCCAACCAGTGCCATTATGCCAAAAGCTATGATGGCCATGGTCAGTACCGCCCGCACCCTGTTTGAAACTATAGCCCTAAGGGATACTTTTACATTCTCCTTAAATAATCCTGCTCTCCTCATTGACTTGCATGCATTGTGAACTTAAAAATACAATAATTTTAAGAGAATACTCCCGCATATACTTAAAAACAGCTTTTTGTTGAAAAATAATTAAGGCTTTAGTTGTATAACTAATATATTCGTTGTATATTTGATATTATAAAATAATGAAAAATCCTGTAATAAATATGAACTGAGCGGATAAACAGTGTAGCCGTCTTATAAGATAAGAACAGAATGATGCAACTGTTTTATATGCGTAGCGGATAATTGAAAGGAGCGATCACAGGAAGTGAATAAGCGGATAAAGAAAAAGCAATAACAAAATAATATAACCATTAAACTATGAAAGAACTTACAAGAGCAGAGGAACAGATAATGCAAATTCTCTGGGAAATAGAAAAGGGATTTGTAAAGGATATATTAAAGCACTTTCCCGAACCCAGACCGGCCTATAATACGGTAAGCACCATCGTCAGGATACTCCAGGACAAAGGATTTGTAAGTCACACAGCCTACGGACGTACACATGAGTATTACCCCCTGGTCTCAAAGGAAGAATACACAAGGACACAGATGACAAACCTTGTCAGTAATTATTTCTCCAACTCCTTTGAAAAGATGGTCAGTTTCTTTGCACGCGAAAAGAAAATAAGCCTCAGGGAAATGGAGGATATAATGAAATTGATGGAAAAAGAAATATCAAATAAAAAGAAATCAGGAAAATGAAACAGTATCTGATAATTTCATCGGTGTACATGGCCCTGTTCTATTTATTGTATCTACTGCTTATCAGCAATGATACAAGATACAGGAGAAACCGGCTGTACCTGCTTTCGGGTATTATACTTTCACTCACCCTGCCCCTTATAAGGATAAATTTCAATGCAGGAGGAATGCTGTCGTCTCTCAACGCTGGACTGGACAGTATTATACCCATCGGACAGGTAAATGTTTACGCAGATGGCAGCGGCGGTGAAACAGCACAACGGCTGCCGGCAGCAGCCCTTATCTACCTGGCAGGCTGCCTTATTGCCACGGTGATACTTGCCTTTAACACCGGCAGGCTACTCAACATGGTCCGCAGATACAGGATAAAGGGATCTAACATCGTTCTCACACCCACGGGGAAAGAATCAGGCTTTTCCGCACTGGGCTATGTGTTTTTAAGCACAGATCTGGATGAAGAGACAAGGGATATAATAATGGAACATGAAATGAACCATATCACCAACAGGCATTTTATAGATATAGTCCTGCTGAAAATAATAGGCATAGTGTTCTGGTTCAATCCCTTCACCTACCTGTATGACCGTTCGCTCAAGGCCTTGCACGAATTTGAGGCCGATGAGCAGATGCTTGACTCCGGGCAGAATGTTATAAGCTACCAGAAACTTATACTTAACCAGATATTCAGAACAAATATATTCACATTACAGAACGGCTTTTCGGGTCGTTCACTAATTAAAAAACGTATGATAATGATGACTAAAAGAAGAAGTAAGAAAAGATCAGGGCTCAAGCTGCTGCTTGCAGCGCCATTTATACTATTTGCTTTCGGTTTCTTCTCATGCTCAAGCGAGGAAGTTGACCCCCTTGACAATGCCGATAAGGCGGAAGCACTGGAAGTAATACGTTCCTCTGATGAGCCAGGCGACAAAGAATCACAGGCTGAAAACACAAAGAGCGGATACCCGGAAGATGAGATATTCGTGGTGGTGGAAGACATGCCCACCTTCCGGGGCGGCGATGTAAACAAATTCCGCGACTGGGTGCAGATGAATGTAACATACCCTCCGATTGCCGTGGAAAACGGAATACAGGGCAAGGTGTTTATTATGTTTGTTGTGGAACCTGACGGCACGGTGAGCAACGCGGAGATAATGCGAGGTGTTGACCCCTCACTCGATAAAGAAGCCATAAGGGTGGTTGAGAGCTCTCCCACATGGTCTCCCGGCAAGCAAAGAGGAGAAACCGTAAGGGTCCGCTTCTCAATAACAGTAAACTTCCAGCTGGAGTAAGACCTTCGGCAGTCAGCTGCAGTAAGGTCTGCAACAATCAGCTGCAATAACACCTGCGGCAGTCAGCTGGAGTAAGGTCTTCGGCCGGCAAAATGATAAGGAGCGGCAACAGAAATCTGCGGATTATCCTGTTGCCGTTTTCCATTTGTCAGCTATCTTTGCAGCATGCTTACACTTCAACAAAGGACAGATGCTTTTGCTGCACTTGGACAGGTAATGGAAGATGCAGCCTCAGCATCACCATCATCACCGGAGGCCGTAAGTCTCAGGAAGGTAATGGACAGGCAGCAGGCAAATAATAAGTGGTTCACCCCTGATAATGTCATACGCTCCGCAGAAGCCATTGCCGCAATGCTGCGTAAGGATAGTCTGGAAAGCTGGATGCAGGCCTATGAGCTTAAGGAAACACAGCCAAAAAAGCTTATTGCCGTAATCATGGCAGGTAATATACCCCTGGTCGGTTTTCATGACTTACTCTGTGTCCTTATAACGGGCAATAAAATACTGGCCAGGACAAGCAGTAAGGACGCTGAGCTGATAAAAACAGTGGCCGGTATACTGACAGGCATCAACCCGGACTACAGTGATCACATAAAGTTCAGCGAAAAGATACAGGACGATTACGATGCCGTAATAGCCACAGGCAGCGATAACACATCCAGGTATTTTGAATATTATTTCGGGCATAAGCCTCATATTTTCAGGAAGAACAGGAACAGCATTGCCATCATCGGCAGGGAAACAACAGGGCAGGATATTGAGGCCCTGGGCACTGATATCTTCAGCTATTTCGGGCTGGGGTGCAGGAACGTTTCAAAAATATACTTTGAGCAGGGTGTTGATATCAATAAAGCCATTAAG
>JAWLFR010000058.1:0-13485 GCA_041685495.1 Bacteroidales bacterium | reverse complement strand
TATGGACTTGACACTGAAGGTGGAGCTTCCCTGTCCACAAGCACAGCCGCAAACCATACGCATTCGCTATCAATAACAATGGCCGGCAGCCATAACCACTTACTCTCTATAGATGCAAGCGGTTTGCATAACCATTCAATATCGGGAGGAGATACTGAGACACGCCCGGAGAATGTGTCGGTAAATTATATCATTAAATACTAAACGCAGATAACAAAGGCATCTGTTAATACTCTGTCAACATGAGCTTTAAGCCCAGGGCGGAAGCGAAGGTGGCCTGCTTATACATAGAAAGACAATTCCAGGTTCTGCCTGGCAGCAGCCAGCAGCGGCCGCGTCCATACTCCGTATTTGCATGCCTTTTCACAATGTCCTTCACAGGAGGCACACAGGTCAGCACTGTTGGGTAAATCCAGCTTTGCGTATTTCTCCATGGCCCGCTTTTCCTGCTTCTTTACAGAAAAATAATAGTTATACCTCAGTATCTTATTAACGGGTATATGATGCGGGCAGGCAGCCTCACAATCGTTGCAACCTATCCTGCAGGCTGTGTGCCCCAGTTCATTCCGGTGACCATTAAGTACAATATTATCCTGCTGTGTAAGCTTCTGTCCTGACAGTCCAAGCATGCTCTCAAGCTCATCAAAACTCTGGAAATCCCACAGTGTGGTATGAGCTTTGGGGTTCGACAGCACATAACGTGATGCTGCCTCTTTAAGGTCTTTTTCACCGCTGATGCCATACCGTTCAAAGAAGCTTTTCGCCTGCTCATTCATTTTTTTATACTTGTCATAATAGGCCTGTGTAAATTCATCAGCCTCCCTGCCTTCTTCAACCATTTTCTGCATGCGGCTATCCAGAAGACCGAAAATATGAACGGGATTCGATTTCATTATCATGGTAGCTATTCCCTTCTGCTCACACCTGTCCAGTATTTTTTCAGCGATATCGGCATTAATAAAATTGTAAGCCAGCAATATTATATCGAAACGGCCGTCATCAATAGCGGTCATCAGTATGGTCTCCAGGTTTTCGTCGGTATTGTATGCCCAGTTATTACCGTGGCAGGATAGTCCAACATGCCTCACCTTACCTTCTTTCTTCATCTGCTCCATACCTTCATGAAAGGCTTCATCCTTTAAAATTTTCGTATTTTCAACCGAGTGTATCATCATGCCGTCTACATAGTCACTCTGTATCCTTTCAAGCACCTGCATGGTCCTTTCAATTACTTCCTTCTTTGAGGGGAATGAATCTTCCTCCGTGTATAATTTGCTGTTTACAAAAAAATTGCTGCGGTCACGGTCTTTCAGCACCTTCCCTATCATCCTCTCACTATTACCGTTCATATACACCTCGCCGGCATCAATAAGGTTTATGCCACTGTCAACAGCTGCTTTAAGGACGGCTTCATTGGTGGGTGCACCGGAGCTGAGATCAGATACACGAAAACCTGTTTTACCAAAAGTCCTGTACTCTTTTATTACTGCAGGCTCAGCTGTGTTGACCCGCTCAGAGGCTGCAAACGATCCGGCCGACACCATTCCGGCCCCGAGGGTGCTCACTGATGCCCTTTTTAAAAATTTACGACGGTTGATCTTATTCGATGATCCCATAAATCTTGTTTTAAAATTATCCGGGAAAATACAAAATCTTTCAATAAAAAATTATCCTAAACAATACATTAACACAGGTATTTAATCAGTTTTCCTAAAAAAAACTCCATTACTTTTTGAAATTTAATAGATTTATATCCGCAATTCGAAATACATAAAAAGGAATAATGAAAAATGATATTGCCGAACACTCCCTGCTGAAGTCAGTAGTGCTTCACCTGGTCCCGGGAATACTGGCCGGAGCTGCATATTTCGTCCTGGTACCGGTGGTTAAGGCTAATGGTTATCCTTCAGTTATGGCATTATGTTTAGCAGGTCTTTTTGTACTGTTCCCTTTCGAACTGGGATATCTGTACTACCGGAAGAAAAAAACCGGCAAAGCCTTATTTAAAGGCATTATTAAATATCTTGAACCAATGCCCGTATGGCAATATTTTTTGTTTGCCATTATTATTATTGTTCTCTCCGGCGCACTGTTCACAGCCTTTAACTTCACCATTGAACTCAGCATGCCTGTTTTTAGCTGGATACCTGAGGGTATGAGGCCTGACATGGGACTGAGTGAGGATTTTACAAAGCAAAAACTGCTGATTACCTATGCAGTATTTCTATTTTCTGTTGTTCTGATAGTGCCGGCTACTGAAGAACTGTATTTCAGGGGCTTCCTTCTGCCACGCATGCCTTCATCACTTAAGGGCTGGATACCGGTCACCCACAGTTTCCTGTTCGCAATTTACCACACCTTCACCCCCTGGATGATAATTGTAAGGACCATAGGTGTGTTACCCCTGATCTATGTCGTGAAGAAAAAGAAGAATATCTACGTTGGTATTGTAGCCCATTGCATAATGAACTCGATAGACTTTATAATGGGTGTGGCTTTTATTGCAAGCTTATAAAAGGTCTTTTTTGTTTTAAGCCTGACAGTTAAAAAGTTTACTGCCATGTTTATCCGGTTTTTAATGAATGTGTCTTATCACCAATGATCAAGCAACAGGAGGACTAAATAATACCTGTTTTTCATAATACAATAAATAATATACCTGGTTTTCATTATTCATACCTGTTTTTCATAACTTTGTAATAATGAAAGCTTCCCCGAAAAAAGTAAAACTAAAATACATTATAATGAAATATTCCTGCCTGCTTATTATCAGCCTGTTCATTACCATATCCGTGGAAGGTCAGAACGGTAAAGTATATGATAACCTTTCATTTACCAGCTCAATACTTAACAGTGAGCGCAAATATGCCGTATACCTGCCACCTGATTATGAAACATCAGAACGTAGCTACCCGGTACTGTATCTCCTGCACGGGGCGGGTGATGATCAGACCGGATGGGTTCAGTTCGGGGAAGTGCGGCATATAGGAGATAAAGCTATTAAAGAGGGCAGGGCTACGCCTATGGTAATAATCATGCCTGATGCCAATACAGGTGTCCGTGGTTACTTAAACGATATCGCCAATGAGTGGAGGTACGAAGATTTCTTTTTTGAAGAACTTATACCTTATGTTGAGAATGAATACCGGATAAGGGGAGAAAAACGTTATCGCGCCGTGGCAGGACTCTCCATGGGTGGAGGAGGCTCTTTTATGTATGCACTTCACCGCCCTGAAATGTTTTCTTCGGCCTGTCCGTTAAGTGCCTATATCGGTCCGTTAAGCTATGAAACCTTCAAGGAAAGGTATGACAGGGAGGGTGCCTCTCACCCGGAACCTGTTTTGAGGAAGTATTTCGAAAGGCATAATGCCCTTTCCCTCATCGAAAACACAGATCCTGAAAAAATCAAATCGGTACGATGGTATATAGACTGTGGTGATGATGACTTCCTCTTCGAAGGGAACAGTATGATCCACATAGCCATGCGCAAAAAAGACATCCCCCATGAATACCGTGTTAGAGACGGAGGACACACCTGGACCTACTGGCGCACCGCCCTGCCGGAAGTACTGGAATTTGTATCACAGGCCTTTCACCAGTACTAATACTGATCCAGGTTCATAACCTTATCCCAGGCCTTAACGAAGTCATTCAGGAATTTCTCCTGTGAATCTTCACTGCCGTATACTTCGGCCAGTGCCCTGAGCTCCGAGTTGGAGCCGAATATCAGGTCTACCCTCGTGCCGGTCCATTTCTTCTCTCCTGTCTTGCGGTCGCTGCCTTCAAACACCTCTTCCTTATCAGAAGTGGCCTGCCAGGTAGTACTCAGGTCGAGCAGGTTAAGGAAGAAATCATTGGTAAGTGCCTCTTTACGGTCTGTGAAGACCCCATGCCCTGAACCATCGTAATTGGTATTAAGCACACGCAGTCCACCCAGCAGCACTGTCATCTCAGGAGGTGTGAGGGTAAGAAGCTGCGACTTGTCAATCAGCATCTCCTCGGGTGAGGCTGCATAACCTTTCTTCAGGTAATTCCTGAACCCGTCGGCCATCGGTTCCATATATGCAAACGACTGCAGCTCTGTCTGTTCCTGGCTTGCATCATTGCGTCCCGGCTTAAAAGGCACCTTTATATCATGGTCTGCATTCTTTGCTGCCTTTTCAACAGCAGCGCATCCTCCCAGTACAATAAGGTCGGCAAGCGATATCTTCTTATTTCCACTCTGAGCATTATTGAACTCTTCCTGTATATCTTCCAGCTTATCCAGCACCGCTGACAGCTGCTCCGGATTATTCACCTCCCAGTTCTTCTGTGGTTCAAGCCTTATACGTGCACCGTTTGCCCCTCCTCGCTTATCCGATCCGCGGAAGTTGGAGGCCGATGCCCATGCGGTGGATACCAGTTCTGAAACAGACAGTCCAGAGTTCAGGATCTTATCTTTCAGCCCCGCAATATCGTTATCATCAACCAGTTCATAATCGATCTCCGGCACCGGATCCTGCCATATTAGTTCTTCTTCCGGCACCTCGGGTCCCAGGTAAAGTGTTTTCGGTCCCATGTCGCGATGTGTCAGTTTGAACCAGGCCCGTGCAAATGCATCCCTGAATTCATCCGGGTTTTCATAAAAGCGCCTGGATATTTTTTCATAAGCCGGATCCATCTTAAGCGACAGGTCGGTAGTAAGCATCATGGGTGCATGTTTCTTTGAGGGATCATGTGCATCAGGCACTGTACCTGCCCCGGCATCATCTTTTGGCTTCCACTGGTAAGCGCCTGCCGGGCTTTTGGTCAGTTCCCATTCATATTCGAAAAGGTTCTCGAAGTAGTTACTGCTCCATTTTGTCGGTGTTTTAGTCCAGGCACCCTCTATACCACTGGTGATGGTATGGCCGCCCTTACCTGTGCCGTAGGTGTTTTTCCATCCCAGTCCCTGCTCTTCTATACCGGCAGCTGCAGGCTCAGGCCCTACATGCTTGTCCGCATCGGCAGCGCCGTGACATTTACCGAAGGTATGACCACCCGCTATCAGGGCCACTGTCTCCTCGTCATTCATGGCCATACGTGCAAAAGTTTCACGTATGTCTACTGCTGCTGCGATTGGATCAGGTTTTCCATCCGGTCCTTCAGGGTTAACATATATCAGTCCCATCTGTACGGCAGCCAGCGGGTTTTCCAGGTCTCTTTTTCCTGAATACCTTTTATCACCAAGCCATTCACCCTCGGAGCCCCAGTAAATATCCTTTTCCGGTTCCCAGACATCTTCACGGCCACCGGCAAAACCGAAGGTCTTGAATCCCATCGACTCCAGTGCGCAGTTACCGGCCAGTATCATCAGGTCAGCCCAGGATATCTTCCTGCCATATTTTTTCTTAATGGGCCACAGCAGTAATCTCGCCTTATCCAGGTTGGCATTATCCGGCCAGCTGTTAAGAGGTTCAAATCGCTGGGTTCCCGAGCCGCCGCCACCGCGACCGTCATTAACACGGTAAGTACCGGCGCTGTGCCAGGCCATACGGATAAAGAAAGGACCGTAATGTCCATAGTCGGCAGGCCACCAGTCTTGTGAATCGGTCATCAGATTGAAGATATCATCCTTGACAGCTTTAAGGTCAAGGGATTTGAACTCCCCGGCATAATTAAAGCCCTCATCCATAGGATCAGATTTTGCTGAATGCTGTCGGAGTATATCGAGGTTAAGCTTGTTAGGCCACCAGTCCTTGTTGCTTGTACCGCCACCGGCACCATGCTTCTGAGCGCTTTCGATATTTGTATCATACACCCTTTTCTTCGAGTCTTTGTCTTTTGCCATAATTATTGTGTTACAGGTTTAATATTAGTAATGTCTTACGACCTGCTTTTGTTCAAATCATAATTAATGCAATATACGAAATCCGGGATATTTCGATAACAACCTGGCGAGGTCCAAACAATCATTACACGGGATTAATTTTTCTTTATAATTTTGTCGGGTATGAAAAAGAATAAAAAATGGATAACAGGGAGATATTAAGTTTCATCAAGGAAATAGAATTGTTCCAGGGACTGGATGAACAGGAGTTTAAGATACTATCTGAAAGCATTAAAGAGGATACATTCCGTCGTAATGAATTCTTATTTGAAGAAAACGGTGAACGCAAAGACCTCTTTCTCATTTATGAAGGTGAGGTGGAGCTCTTCAAGAAAAATGTCTATGGCGATGCAAAACGTCTCTCATTCTTTACAAGAGGTGATTTCCTTGGTGAGGGTAGCTGGGCCAGCGACAGCAAACATTCAACAAATGCCAGGGCGGTGGAAGGAACGCGTGTTCTTCTGGTAAAAAAAGAATACTTCCTTGAGCACAGCCTGCCGGCCCTGAAGATCATGTCGAATATTGCCCAGGTTATTTCCCGAAGGATGCGCCATGCCAATAACCGCATGGTTAACGTGGCCGCACAATATGAAGCGGGCGAAACACGCGAGGAGCACGACCTGCTGGGCTACAGAAAGGTCCCAAACCAGGCCTATTACGGCATACAGACCATGCGGGCAATAGAAAACTTCAATATAAGCGGTGTCTCGCTCAACTTCTATCCCGTGCTTGTTGAAGCCCTTGTTATGGTAAAAAAAGCCGCGGCAAAGGCCAACCATGAGCTTGGTCTGCTGGATAAAGGGATTGCGGATGCAATAATTGCCGCATGCACTGACATACAGAACGGCAAATACCAGTTTCATTTTGTTGTTGACATGATACAGGGCGGAGCCGGCACCTCAACCAACATGAATGCCAATGAGGTCATAGCAAACCGTGCCCTTGAGATTATGGGCAGGAAAAAAGGCGAGTATGAGTACTGCCATCCCAACAATCATGTTAACCTGTCACAGTCGACCAACGACGCATACCCCACTGCCATCAAAATAGCATTGATAAATAATAACCTGAGCCTGATTGAATCTCTCAGGCAACTTATCCAATCCTTTAAGCAAAAAGGCGATGAATTCAGTGCTGTGCTTAAGATGGGGCGCACACAGCTGCAGGATGCCGTTCCCATGACCCTGGGACAGAATTTTATGGCCTGGGGCACAACACTTGAAGAGGAAGTGGATCGTCTGGAGGAGAATGTCCGGCTCTTCCTTGAGATCAACATGGGGGCCACAGCAATAGGCACAGGCATTAACTCTGACCCGGAGTATGCAGACAAGGTAGTAGCCCATCTCCGGGAGATCACGGGTATGGATCTTAAAAACGCCGAGAACCTGGTGGAGGCCACACAGGATACAGGATCATTCGTGATGTATTCATCGGCAATAAAACGGCTGGCCGTTAAGCTTTCAAAAATATCCAATGACCTGAGGCTGCTGTCATCCGGACCCCGGGCAGGGATTAATGAAATAAACCTCCCCCCTATGCAGCCGGGTTCTTCCATAATGCCCGGCAAGGTTAACCCCGTTATCCCGGAAGTGGTAAACCAGATTGCCTTTAAAGTGATAGGCAATGATCTCACTGTTACTATCGCCGCCGAGGCCGGTCAGCTTGAACTGAATGTTATGGAGCCTGTGATTGTGCAGAGTATATTCGAATCGGTGGAGATGCTTAAAAATGGTATGATGACATTAAAGCACCGCTGCATTGACGGCATCACAGCCAACAAAGAGAGGTGCCTGGAGATGGTACAGAACAGTATCAGCATTGTAACGGCACTGAACCCGGTACTGGGATACGAAACGTGCTCCAGCCTGGCAAAAGAAGCACTTGAAACAGATAGCGGTGTATATGAACTGTGCATTAGAAAAGGACTGCTATCAAAGGAAGAGCTGGATAAGATACTTTCCCCGGAAAGAATGATAACACCACAGAAGATGAAATAAGGGTGCCAGGCACCAGCGGTATCATCTGTTTAATCCAATTCTCATTCATTTATAAGTTTTGAACGGTCAATAGGTGATGGTTTCAGTTCATGACCGAATAACCTGAGCACCTGGTTCACTTTATCCATTTGCAAGGATGTTTTCCTTGTTCAATATCCCGTATAAATCTCAAACCAACACCCGCTTTCAATGCAAGATCCTCCTGGGTCAGCTTTGTGATTTTTCGCTTCGCTTTCAGGAATGCCGATAATTCAGATTTTTCTTTATCCATTATTTATATCATTTCGGGTATAAATACGACAGTTGATGAGATACTCCTCAATTCAACAAACAATGAAAAGGGTAACAATTGCCGTTGCCGCTTGATGGGGGTTTTTTTGTCCTGGAAGATAGTAACAGACTTCTCGCAGTTAATCGCAATGAGATCAGTTAAAAGGCACAGGCAGGGAATCTGCAAACTCTTGAGATCATGAGATTAGCTGATGAACATTCTTTAGCTACTCATGTCTAAATTTAAAGAGGCTTATCCAAAGAAGCATATATTGCAACAGGTGTTATTAAGATCAATAGTTCTGGGCGCGGGAATAATATAAAACCATGAGACCATGAAAATATTTTTATACACTATCTTAAAAACAACAGATGATTACAGGTCAATCCTGCCAGGATTGATTGTAGGCCTGGTTTTTCTAATAGTTTGAATGGAAATATTATGCAATTCAAAAGCGCAACAAGTGGTTTATTACTGAATATGATTATCATTTAGTTAATTGGGAGTTTCTTGCACGGTATTTTAATCTGATGGATGAGGCTGAGACAGGGGAACTGCATTCATTAGGAAATTTCAACATATCTGTTTAAATTGCAGATGACTAACAATTATTGTCTTATTATAACCAGCCAATCATGAAAAAGATATACTCTTCATTCCTATTACTAATATTGCCATTTCTTGTAATTGCACAAGCCCCTGAAAGTTTCAATTACCAGGTTATTGTCAGGAATTCTGCTGGTCAGGAAATAACAAATCAAACAGTTGGGTTGCAAATTAGTTTACTCCAATACTCAGTTGATGGTTCTGCTGTTTATATAGAAAGATTTACGCCTGAGACCAATGCTTATGGTCTGATAAATATTAGCATAGGGAACGGAGATGTTCAAAGCGGTGATTTCTCTGTTATAGACTGGTCAGATGGACCGTATTTTCTGAAAATTGAATTAGATGAAACAGGTGGCACTTCATTTATTGAAATAGGGACAAGTCAGTTACTAAGTGTCCCCTATGCTTTACACGCAAAAACTGTTAATGAAACCGATCCTACATGGAGCGGAGCAGCAGGTACTACAGATAATATAGGACGAACAGGCAATGTTGGTATCGGAACCACAGATCCTCAAACGGAGCTGGATGTGGTTGGCACTATTAAAGCATCACATCTTATTGTCCCCGGAACAGTAGCCAATGTGATTGCAGTACAAACCCGGGAGCAAGGCATATATACAACACCAACATCCGGTTCGGGCAGCGAAATTACTCCTCTAGAACTAACAATAACACCAAAAAAAGAAGGAAATATGATTATCCTGGAGTGGATAGTCAATGGAGAAATGAGCCCAAATGTTGTTTACATAGTTACCCGGAACGGCGCATATCTTGATCAGACAACAAATCCCACCAATAGTCGCTGGGCCGGAATCGCAGCTCAACCTTTTGATAATAATACGAGTTCAACTCCTGAAAATGTAACAGTAAAAATCGTTGACATGAATAGCCTGGGAACTGAGTCAACCTATAAGTTGCATGTTAGGTCTTCTAGTAATACGGAATACTCGTTCTTTCTTAACAGAACATCCAACTCCGCGGGTAATGACTCCAATGAAGCAACCTTATCATCAGGAACTGCATGGGAGATATGGAAAGAATAATGACTTAGAAAAACCAAATTTGAATCCTTACTATATTTTTTTGATAAGTTCAGGTGTTCGGATTGCATACAATTAGAACCATTCACAAGGGGTATATTTATTACTCTTTAACCGCTATGTTATCATCAGCGCAGGACATATCTATTAGGTTATAGGAGATCTATAATTTATCAGGAGACAAAGTGTTTAGAATTGTGGGGTTTCATGATATTTCGCTTACTTTATGTAAGTTTATAAGTAACCAACCATGAGAAAATCTTTAAGACTCTTCGTTTTTTTCTCATTAGGCTTATTGTGTTTCATCCATAATGCATCGGGACAGGTCATAATAAAAATTACAGGAAGTGTACTTGATGCCAACACTCAGAATCCCGTTGTGGGTGCTAAACTAAAAGTAAAAGGGACCTCTAAAGAAATAACAAGCAATGATCAGGGCCTGTTTGTAATCTATGTACCAGAAACATTTAAAAACAGCCTTCTTGAGGTATCACATTCGGGTTACAAAGAAACTGATTTTTCAATATCTGAATACTCAGGAAAAGATGTTATAATCTATCTCGAAAAAGATAATATCTCACCAGAATTACTTTCTTTCAGAAATCATTTGAAAGACAAATTGTTAGAACTGCAAGGAAACCTTCATCATGAAAGACTCTTTCTTCATACCGATCGCAACAGGTATATTTCTGGTGATAATATATATTTCAAAGCATATGTGACAGAGGGATTAAAAGGTACACCCTCCCTGTTGAGCAGATCATTTCATGTTATCCTTGTCGATTCATCGGGTAATACTTTGGAAAAGGTACGATTCCCTCTTGAATCCGGTACAGGCAATGGAAACCTTACAATCCCGGAGACAGTTAAGCAGGGCAGTTACAGGTTGATTGCATACTCAGGATTCATGCAAAATTTCAATCCGGAAGAGTGTTTTTCCCAGAGCATCAGGATCGTAGATAAGATCAGGTTTATTGAAGGCAGCAATACTTCTGTGAAAGGTGATTCTATCACATTTGCCGATCAACAAAACCTTAATGTGGATTTTTTACCCGAAGGGGGTAACCTTATCGCCGGAATACAGAATAATTTGGGCTTTTGTGCTGTAACAGATAAAGGCAAACCAATCAAAATCACTCTGCTGTTGTCAGATGATTATAACAATGCCCTTGATACAATACACACAAATCATGCCGGCCTGGGGAAATTCGAATTTACTCCGCTTAGAAATAGAAAATATTATGCGAGCATTATGGATACGGTCTCTTATGGGACAAAAACATTTGTCCTCCCTGAAGCACTGGAAGAAGGGATTGGGATAATCGTTAGCAGGAATAAAAAGGATCATTTATCTCTTAAACTGACTTCAACATCAAAGCAGCCGGAACAATTAAGAATACTTCTTGTCCAAAACAGTGAAATACTACGATTAGAAAAAATAGAAATTGTTTCAATTGTTAACCATGTCCTCAAATATGATAATACCAGGACCGGCATTGCCACACTCACAATATTAAGAGGAGAAGAACCAATAGCAGAACGCCTGGTTTTCCTTGACAGTGAGCATCGCCTGGATATTGAGGATGATCTGCAATACGGTGCTTACTCTGCCAGGGAAAAGATGAAGTTAAATGTCAGGATAACTGACCAGTCGGGTAATCCTGTCAAAGCTTACCTGTCTGCATCTATTGTGGACAGCATAAATTGTATTTCTGACAAGCACTTCCTGAAGGATATAAGGTATTCGTTCTGGTTGCGTTCGAACATGAAAATGCATACCCCGGCATCTGTTCCCATGTCAATCCTGAACAGAATAGGCAGAAGTGATTCAGATCTGTTATCTGATATTGACCTGTTACTTCTCACCTATGGTTGGAGGAAATACAATAAAGTTGTTGAAGACAAGACCCTGGTTAACTATGATCATATCCGGGGTAAGGTAATACCAGTAAACAAGAGAAGAGAGAATAAAACAGCTCCCGAACTGGTAATCTATGAACCAACAACCGCTTATGTTGAAATTATTTATCCTGATAATAACGGGAGGTTTGAATTTATCCCGGAAACAAGCCTGTTTGATAAAAGTCTGATCCTGAACTTTAGAAACAGCAAGATGGGTAGAAAATGGAAGATAATCTTAGACAGTTATGAAAATCCTTCTTATTTGGCGGGAGCTGGTTCATTAAAAACTATGGATCCTGTAGCTAAGGCTTCAGACACAGAAATTGAACCAGTCGAACTCTTTGACCAGGGAGTGCTTGAGAAGCTCATTCATATACCTGAGGTTACTGTTAGGGAATCAATGGCAGACAGGACAGATGAAAGGACACGACTGGCTAATTCATTTCGGAATGTAGGAAGTTCAGGAAGTGTGACATCAGAGGATATCAAAGATCTGCCTGACCTGGAATCAATAATCCGAAGAATTCGACCGCCTTCAAAGATAATAAGAACTCATCCAACAATGGGGAATCCTGTCTTTTGGATTTACTTCAGAAATCCTGATGCATGGGGCCTTAGAGGTGCAGCCCCAAAGGCTTTATTTGTTGTAAATGATGTCCCGATTGATCCTGAAAGTTCCGGATTAGAAGTAAAATCTATAAAACCCGAAATGATAGATGAAGTCTCTATAGTACCAGGGCCACAGGCTTTTACATTTTTCGGTGAGGCAGCTTTAGGCGGAGCTGTGATGATATATACCAGGGCTCCCGAAGAAGGATATTTTACAGGAAAAACAGATCCCGGTTTACAAATTTTACCTCCTCTGAGCAATACAAGGAAAGAGTTTTATAAGCCTGATTATAATGCAGAAGACATTGATCCGGACAGGGCGGATTACAGGCTCACCCATCACTGGGAGCCAGAGATTGTGACTGACAATAACGGGGAAGCTACAATTGAATACTATAATGCAGGCTATAACTCATATGTTACCGGAATTATCCAGGGAATGAGTCTGACAGGAGAACCTGTTTATCATCGAATCAGATACATTGTAATAAAAGAATAGATTTGTTTCTAAATCTGTTAGGTGTTAGGCGTTCGGATTTTTCATCTCACCTGAGATCGCCTCATAAATGAAATAAGAACCATCACCTGTAAGGATGCCAAAATCGAGCATCATATGTATTATTTCACAAATTCCAGATTTGTTGTTGACATTTGGCATATATATTGTATTTTTGTCAACACACAATCATATATATAACCTAATGGAAAACACTTTTGGCATAAGATTATCATCAGCCCGCAAAATGGCTGGACTATCACTTCAGAAACTCGCTGATGCTTTAGGAAATGTTGTGACCAAACAATCTCTGAATAAGTATGAACAGGGTGTGATGAAGCCAGACAGCACTTTGCTTGTGAAGTTGTCAAGGGTTTTAAATGTTCCGGTGGATTATTTCTACGCTGAACCAACAGTGACTGTTGAACTCACCAATCCGGATTATCGAAAACATTCCTCCAAAATTTCAGCAACCCAAAAAGCAGCTATTGAAGAGAAATCCAGAACTCTTCTTGAGAGGTACCTGGAACTGGAAAACCTGCTCAATTTGGAAGAAAAGCCTGACTACTTTGAATTCCATGAAGAAATTATTACCCCTGAAGATGCTGAAAAAGCCGCCAGGAAATTGCGTAAAGATTGGGATTTGGGATATGATCCTATCCCTGATGTAGTTGCCATGTTGGAAGATAAGGGTTATAAGGTAATTGAGA
>JAWLFR010000192.1:0-3266 GCA_041685495.1 Bacteroidales bacterium | reverse complement strand
GCAAGACTGAAGCCGTCCTGTGCGGCCAGCCGTAGGAGGAAAAATACCAGCAGAAAAAAATAGCGCATGATAATCAGAAACATTTATGCAATAGTACAATAAATATGGCTTATGACTAAATATGTAATAATCCAATATTATTTGTGTACTTAAAAAAATATTCGTAAATTTACTCATTATTAAATAATAATCATTATCATTTAGATAATTTGTATATGGACTTACACGGATTAACAGGCAAAATGAAGGAGAAGGGTCTTAAGGTTACCCCTCAGAGGATAGCTGTGCTTGAAGCTCTGCAGACTTCAATCAAACATCCTTCAGCTGAGATGATTTATGAAAATGTAAGGAGGAAAAACCCGAATATAGCTATAGCCACCATATATAAGATATTGCAGACCTTTGAGAAGAATGATATAATACGAAGGATTAATACAGGAGGTGAAATAATAAGGTATGACGCTGATATGCAGCATCACCATCATCTGTATTCATCTGAATCGGAAAAGGTTGCTGACTACCATGATGAGGAGCTGAACCGCCTGCTGGAGGGTTATTTTAAAGAAAGACAAATACCGGGTTTCAGGATTGAGGAGATACAGTTGCAGATAAAAGGAGAATTCAGGGATAAATAGCTTCTACGCGAAAAAACGGCACAGTAAGGGAAAAGAGAATAGGAGAATGATAAATTAAATAAATATTATTTCTAACACTTAAAAATTAAAGACTAATGGAAGAGAACAAAGAACAGGAAATTTTTTCAATGCCTAAGATTGGTGATAAGGCACCGGCCTTTAAAGCGAAAACAACACAGGGAGAGATTAATTTTCCCGAGGATTATAAAGGTCACTGGACAATCTTGTTCAGTCACCCCGCGGATTTCACTCCCGTCTGCACATCGGAGTTTATGACTTTTGCAAGCATGGAGCAGCAGTTTGAAGAAGCTAACTGCAAGCTTATAGGTCTTTCGGTGGACGGACTTTTCAGTCATATTGCCTGGCTCAGGACCATCAAGGAGAAGATTGAGTACAAGGGGATGAAGGATATAGAGGTAAAATTCCCTCTTATCGATGATGTAAGCATGAACGTAGCCAATAAGTTCGGTATGATACAGCCGGGTGAGGCAGCCACACAGGCAGTAAGGGCAGTGTTTTTCATTGACCCTGAAGGTACCATTCGCACTATCATTTATTATCCGCTCAGTATAGGCCGTAATTTTGACGAGCTATACAGGGTATTGATAGCACTTAAGACAACAGATGAGTTTAAATGTGCCGCTCCCGCCGACTGGCGTCCGGGTGACGAAGTAATAGTTCCTCCCCCCGGATCATGCGGTGTTGCTGAGGAAAGGATGACTGCCGGCGATTCTGATGTGACCTGCCATGACTGGTTCTTCTGCACTAAAAAGCTGAGCAAGGAAGAGGTTATGAAGAAGGTGACTAAGAAGTAAGCTGATTCAGGGCTTGTTTTTTTGCCGCCAATGATCGCGGCGAAAAGCAAATATAAAAAGGGACTGTGGTTTTTCCACAGTCCCTTTCTGTAACAGGTGCTTATTAGCTACCGGTATTCTGCCGGTTTCAATCTATTTTAATAGATATAGTTTTATGATCACTGCCCCCTGTTTTAGAGTCCAGTATAAATTCAGCCTCTCCCTTTTTGCCATCCATGGCTATGAAATATCTTATTATCCTTTCTTCCGAACCCTTAAGGCGGAACTCTGTTTTATCACCTGCCGACAGCTGTGTTTGCGGTGTGGGATCAGACCTGCGGTAGTACCTGCGACGACCGTCATCCAGATCTTTGCCTGATGTTTCAACAAGAGTTATATTATCCGATGCCTCAAACTTTAATACATCGGGTGTTGACCTTTCCAGCTGCACCGACCTGTCAGAAGATGTGGGGTATACGCTCTCGTTCTCCACTGTCACATCCACCTGGTAGATATTGCCGGTTACGGCCTTAACCTTTACATCATTGATTTTCACTTCGGGGAACTGGCTTACGCAGTACATTACGAACCTGGCATTCTTCTCCGCCTCCATCTCTATATACCTTGAGGGGGGTGTCCGCTGCATATGCTTTTTTGCAGAACCGCCAATCCATACCTCACCCAGGTCAGGGTGGTCCACCTTATGAGGATCTATCCATCCTTCACCTGTAAGGTCAAGGTCTATCCATTTCATAAATTCCTCATCTGACACCCGGCCGTCATTGTCTATATCGGCCAGGGTGGCCGGTGATCCCCATAATTCTATAAGGTAGGAATATGCTCCCAGCATATAATAGGTAGCGGCATGTGCCTGTCCGGATAAACCCCCTATAACAGGCCTGTAATTTTTCAGTATATATGATCCTTCGCTTACTATCTCTGTCTGCACGTCCATATCATGCTGGTAATCATCGCTCACTCTTCGGGCATAGGCCTGTGCATATTTGTTTGTCTTCCTCATCTCTTCAAGCTGTCTTTCTGTCTGTTGCTGCAGCCTTTCCTGCTGATCAGCCGATTGCCTTTCCGCCGGCGGTGCCTGGAACATTATCAGTCTCCCGGTATTATGATAATGAAAAGAGGCAAAGATATTGGGATGTGCCAGCTGGAACTCAAAGACATTACGTGTCTCGGGTTCGGACATGGGGTAGGGATTACCCGCATCCAGATTCCACCCGTAGGGGAAGTTACGGTTAGGATCCGGTCCGCCTATATCATCTTCATTGATCCTTCCGTCGCCGTCATTATCATAACCTTCGGAGCCTATCCTGGTGAACCGTAGTCCCTCAAAACCGTCTTCAGCATCAACGAACCTTCTCCCGCCGGATGACAGTCTCAGGTCGCCGTCGGGGTCCTCACGGTACATATATGACAGCTCACCATCGCCGTCAACATCCTCCGTACGGTCTTCATCATACAGCCCGTCGCCGTCATTATCTTCCGGCCTGTAAGTCTCGCGCGGATTATGGGCGGTATTGGGATATTTAACATATGAATCATTGGCGTCCACGTTGAGTCCAGGCAGTATATAAAAACTGTTCTCATTAACAAGCTCATGCACATAAGGATCATATTCATACCTGGTAAGCAGGTACCATGCCAGGTAAAGAGAGCAGGTGATACCGTTTACCTCGTTGCCGTGAATGGCTCCGTCGACCCACATGGCAGGTTTATCGGTGTCACTACCTGTTGATTTGTTTGTTATCGTAAGCAAGAACTGGTCGCGGCCCATCCTGCTTTTACCTATTGATTCGATATCGCAGAGGGCGGGGTACTGTTT
>JAWLFR010000057.1:0-13624 GCA_041685495.1 Bacteroidales bacterium | reverse complement strand
ATCTTTAAGTTCCATAATTACTTCTGCTTCCCGTCTACGGTACTTTGCTACCTGCTGTAAATACCGTATTCTCTTATACCCCTGGTTAAGATCTTTTGAAGCCAGAATATATGCCAGTTCCGGATTTCCTTTACTGACTTTCTGCGCATGTTTAATTGCATTTTCATATTCCTTCACCAGAAGTTCAATATCATCTTCCATTAAATCAATTGCCAGCTTATTGAGCTCCATTCTCCCCTCAATCAATTCCTGCTCCTCCAGCAGTCCGCTTATGATATTCTCCCGCAACATGAGCTTTCTCCTGATCATATTCAGTTCACTCATGGTTTCCGATTTTTCCTCCGCTGTTTTCTGAAGCATATTATCCACATAGCGGATATCCTTTAGTGCCTGTTTCCTTTGTTCCTCCAGCTCAGCCCTGGTCTGTCCGGAAACGACATAACTGCCTGCCAGTAGTATTAATATCAAAAAAAATCTCTTCATAATATACTCTTAACAGTATAACCCTTTCCCTCTCTGAAAACGAAGCTCATATTCTCTTTCCTTTGGACATTGCCCAGTTCCAGTTCAATCTCAGTATTCCTATCAGCAATGTTCCATTTTACCTCAGCTGGATATTTTACTTCTCCATTATCTGTAAATTCCTTAAAGAGACCCCTTACGTCATTATTGCCAGGACCTGTACTGCCTCTTACTACCATAAGCTTCTGATTACTGCAATCAATAATATACTCCATCTCCGTTCCTTCCGTCATGTCCACAACTTTTACCTGCCCATCAACACATGCAATCTTACCTTTCTGACCACCTATTTCTATCATATCACCAAGCAAAAGACCGATATCATCAACGCTTAAACCATATTTTATGCTGAGATCTTCATTTGTTCCCCTGTAACATATCCTGTTAATACGATCATTTATCTTCACAGAATCGCCTTCCGCAAAAATACGTGCTGCCTCTATACCGGCAAAGGTCCGTATACTAATCAGCATTTTATCCCTGCCATCATATTTCATATTCGCCCTTAAACGCCTGCTTTGTCCTCCGCTGGTGTACCTGATAATTATCCTGTTTATTGACACCGGTCCTGATGTGAGATTATTTCCGTTTACCTCTCTGAAAAACTTTTCACTGCGAACCATATAATCACCCTCCCCGCTGCCTGTCTCGGCAACCCGCAAGCTGCGGCACGATACGGAACTTATAACCAGGAAAATTAAAACAATATTTATTTTTCTTCTACACACTTATTTATCTCTTCAATTAAATATGACTTAGTTTTGTCCTCTTTCAGCGCTGCCTGCCACAGCGCAACAGCAGCATCGCATTCTCCAAGGGCCTTTTTGATATACCCGTAATGCTCCCGCAATTCCGCATCTGTAACAAGGCTTGAGTTAAAAATCCTGTTCATTATCCTGTCCGCATCTCTGTATTCCCCCTTTTTATATAATATCCAGGCATATGTATCCAGGTATGTAATATTCTCTTCTATATCAAGGCATTTTTCAATCATTTCCTCAGCCTCATCCAGTCTAATATTTTCCTCTGCCAGGTAATAAGAATAATTATTAAGCACCAGGGGGTTATCCGATTCGAGTTCAAGAGCTTCATCAAACTTTTCAGATGCCTTTTTCATTTCACCCTCCCTGTACGCTATCTCTGCTTCCATTGAAAGGATCTGCACCATATATTGTGGCTCCTTATTAACCAGCATCCTCACTTTCTTCAATTCTTCTTCCGCTTCCCTCCATTTACCCTTATCAATCAGGCTGTAAGCATATAATATTTTTGGCAGGGGTGTCCGGTTAAAAAGAGCGGATGCCTTCTCAGCATATTTATTTAACTGTTCAGTATCCTCCCTCTCATTAAGCTTCAATAATAAATTTTCCCATATAAAGTATAATTCCTCATTCCTCCCAACAAAATCGATAAGGACTTCGACTTCTTTATCCTTATAACCGGTATTCTTATATATTTCAGACATCAGCAGTGTCATGCTTGGGTCTTCACGGTCCTGATCCATCAAAGACCTGCCAATACTAACCAGGCTGTCAGAATACTTATTCACTATTATGCTGTCCTGAATCATTCTGAGCACCATATTAACTTTATTTTCCATCCCGGCATCTTCCCTGTTAATAATAGTCCTGAAATTTTCAAACAGGCTTATATATTTACCCTCCTCGATAAGAAACTCAAGATATGAAAAATCCAGAGTATTATTGTTTTCACTCAAATTCAGCATTCTTTCATACACATCTGCTGCCTTATCCGGCTCACCTTTCTTCCTGTATATCTCAGCGAGCAATCCGTTAAGCTGTGTATCGTCAGGATTACTTTCCAGCTCTTTCAGAATAATAGCCTTTGCTTCGTCATACTTATCAGCATTAACCTTTGCTGTCAGCAGAGAAACAAGCATTTCTTCTCCTGCCCCATATTTCTGATAAAATTTTTCAAATATTCTTTCAGCCTTAGCGTTATTACCTGTTTCCATATAAATATTCCCCAGCTGTAACTCCACATCTTCCCTTTCAGGATCAATCAAAATCAGTTGTTCAAGATAATATGCAGCTGAATCCATATTTGACAGCTGCATATATATATCTGCCATATTCATATAGTACCAGGGGTTTTCTCCATCGAGCTCTATGGCACGACGCCCATATTTCACTGCGTTGTCATAGTCTCTTCGCATAGCTGCGACCTGGCTAATCTGATGATGTGCAGCGTCACTCCCCGGGTTTATCCTTATAGCATCATCAAATTTATAAATAGCTTCAGCCAGTTCACCCTCCAGTTTATTCTTCACTCCCTCAACATAAATAAGGTCATATTGAGTATAATTAATATCTTTCTTCTCATCCTTTTTTTCCTTAACAGCCACTTCTCTTGAAGCCGAGCATCCTGAAGCAAAAAAAATCAAAATAAAAAGAAGTATAATAACAGGATTACTCACTGCCTGTGTGTCCAAAACCGCCTTTTCCTCTCTTTGTTTCTTCAAGTATAAGTACCTCATTCCATTTAACTCTTTCATGCTTTGATATTATCATCTGGCATATTCTGTCACCATCATTTATAACAAACTCATTATTCGACAGGTTTACAATTATTATACCTATCTCGCCCCGGTAGTCAGCATCAATTGTCCCCGGTGTATTCAATACTGTAATACCTTTTTTAAGTGCGAGTCCGCTCCTGGGTCTTATCTGGGCCTCATATCCCTCCGGTAACTCAATAAACAGTCCGGTGGGCACCAGCTTCCTTTCCAGCGGTCCCAGTCGGATTCCGGCTTCAATATTTGCCCTTAAATCCATGCCAGCCGACAGGCCGGTTGAATATTCCGGCAGACCGTGTTTTGACTTATTAATAATTTTTACCTGCATTTATTCTTCTTTTTTAAATAATACGCTTACAGCCCTGTCCCTGTATTCAGCCAGTCCAATAAAAGCTGCAATTATCACCGTGTTCACAATCAGTTCAAGAACGATATTATTGTAATCAATATAAGATATAATAATAACGGCTGATACTGCAATTATGATATAAGAAAATATTTTTACAAGGGGATAATCAATAGGGTAATACTTCCTGCTCAGCCAGTAAGAGCCCAGTATCATAACTCCATAGCACGCTATATGTGCCCATGCAGAAGCCATATACCCGTACACAGGTACAAGCATAATATTAATAAGCACCGTAACCACTGCCCCGGCTATTGTAAGGTATGCACCGTATTTCGTCAGATCTTTTACCTTATACCATATGCTGAGGTTAATAAAGATCCCGAACAGCAGGTATCCCATGCTTACAATAGGAATAATTGCCAGCCCCCCCCTCAGGTGGCTTCCTGCGATTATATATTTAAAGCCCGCTATGTACATATTTATCACCATATACAACACCAGCGCATAAATAATGAAGTATTTCATTACAAAGGCATAAACCTCCTTTGAATCTTTCCTGTCAGCTTTTGAAAAAAAGTATGGTTCCATGGCATACCTGTACATTTGTATAAACAGGGCCATCAACACTGCAATTTTATAGCTGGCACCATATTCACCAACCACTTCGAGCGGATTATCATCATTAACTATTCTTCGCAATATCATCTTATCAAGGGCATCATTAATTGATCCACCCAGTCCTGATATCAACAGCGGTATAGAATACCTTATCATCCTCTTCCATACAGTAATATCGAAAACAAAATGAACACTTATTATCTCCTTACCCAGCATTAATAGCATGGACAGGCTACCCAAAGCATTGGCAAGGAACACATAGCCGACTCCAAAATCAGGATTGTAAAGTTTCCCCAATATTCCCTTCCCATTTTCTCTCAACGAGGGTTCTATTTTGAGGAACAGGAAAACAAGTGATACCGTTATAACTACATTAAGAATCTTAATAACACTGAATTTCAATGCTTTATTTTCCCTTCTCAGCCTTGCAAAAGGAATGGCTGTTATAGCATCCATTGCCAGTATAAAGGAGAACAGCCTGAGATACAGCCTCCTGTCCTCATAGCCCAGCACACCAGCTACATCCCCTATAAAGAGGTTAAAAAATAAAAGAAAGAGTGATGAGCTTATAATAATGGATATCAATGCAGTGCTGAACACTTTTTTGCTGTCGCTGCTTTTCTGTGCAAACCTGAAGAAGGCTGTTTCCATCCCATAGGTAAGCACTATAAGCAGAAACACCATATAGGCATAGAGTTCGGTAATCACTCCGTATTCGGCCTTATTAAAAACCCAGGTATAGAAAGGAGTGAGCACTGCATAGTTCAGGAATCGCGGCACTATGGTACCAAGTCCGTATACTAAAGTTTGTCCTGCCAGTTTATTAATATCTTTCACCTGAACATCTATAGCTATGCGACTGCAAATATACTATCTTATCAGTCAAGCCCTGATTTATTAAATAAAATATAGCCAAAATTGATATAAAAGAACAGTTTCTGCCTTTCGTCGCTGAAATAGTTGAGTCCGGCCGCTAACGGTCCGACAGGTGTATGTAATACCATTCCCAGTTCGGCTACTGCTGATAATTCCTGATAGTAATTGCCATATGTCACCCCGCTCTCCTCATTTACAATCTCTCTCAAAGGTGCAAAAAGGTATACACCGGCCTTTGCATGAAGGTTTCTTGTGAATCTGTAAACAGGTTTAAGACCTATCCCAACATAGGAATTAGCCCTCAACGAAAAACCGAAAAGCGCTTTGCTCAGGGGTGTAGGCTCATATTTATAGGCATCAATCATGCTCGCAGTATAATTATTACTCAGAGCCTTGGTGCTAAGGTTTATATCCAGCATAGCGCCCATATTAATGTTCTCAGATATCCTGTAATAATTTTCGCTCTTCAACTTGAATGTAAGCCAGTTATGATTCTTATTATATATCCTGGCACTGGTTTCCACACTGTCTGGCTGACCCTGCTCATAGCGTTCAAAGCCTGTATTATAATACAGCCCTGTATATAAATACCAGCCCCTGTCGGGGTGCTGCCTCCTGTTCAGTGTGTTTGATTCATAAAAGAGTTTTCCGGTTGCATAAAAATAATTTGTTATATTTTGTTCATCATCTGCTACAAACTCAATATTGCTGTAGTACCTGTCATTTATCCAGCTGAAGTTAAGCCCTGCTTTCAGTGATGAATTATTTGTTGCCGGTATGCCAAAAGAACTTCTGAAATTACTCTCCCTTCTTGTAATATACGCAGGTACTGTTCTTTCAAAAAGTGATGTTATATCGCTGGTAAAATAATTCCTGCTGTACCCTGTCAGGCTCAGGTCAATAAGCAGCAGTTTTTGCTGTGGCACAGTTATCCGGTGTGCTAACCTGAAAGAAGAATAATTACGTCCGAAAAAAAAGTTACCCCGGAATCGGTTATAGATATCGCTTAATTTATAATATTCAAAACCCAGGTAAGCCTGGTTATAAAGAGTAAGGCTTAGCAGTCCACCCGCCTCCACCTTGTATGATCCTTTCAATTCAAGATCTACATTAAGGTCAAAAGTACTGTCCTCATAATTATACTGAGCTTCAGGATACACATTTCTCACATTCTTTTCTGTTACCAGCCTGAAATATTCCTCTTTAACCTGGTCAATACCTATCAGACTATCCTTTCGTGATATAAGATTTATAATATAGTCCCTTTGCATATCCGTCACACCATCAATAGATATATCCTTAAATATCAGTTCCGGCACTTTTGCCCTGAATTTATGTCTTTTGCTGGCCAGATCATTTTCTTCCTCATAACAAACCCTTTCCCTGAAGTTATCAATCTCTCTTTTTGCTATCCTGTACCCCCTGGCTATAAGTGAATCCGCCACCTGAAAGTCGAGCAAAGAAATCTCATCCAATTTCGTTTCAATAACATAACCCAGACTATCGGGTATGTCATAATCCGTCGTCCTCATAATCATATTCTCAAGCTGTCCCATAACATCATCTTTTTCCGGCCTTTCGGGTATGCTTGCCACCTTGCTGCCTATTATAAAGTCCGGATTAAAATCTTCAAGCAATACACCATAGGGAAAATTATCATATATCCCACCGTCAAAGAGCAGGGTGCTATCCATTATAAATGGTTCAAAATACAGGGGGTACGACATGGAAGCTCTTATAGCGTGTCCCAGGTTACCATTACGGAAAATATATGCTTCCTTCTTATGAATATCCGATGCCAGGCATCTGAATGGTACCATAAGACTGTCAAAATTCCCTCCAGATGCGGCTGTCTCTCCACATGTCAGTTGCATAATGGCAAAATCAATCACCTCCGAGGGTATAAGGTGCGAAGGCAATCCGGGCTCCGTCTTCTCCTCTTTAAACAGAAGTTCAACGTTAAGCATTGCCGGATTTACTTCATCATTCTTATATGTAAAACGCAGCTGATCATCGATATCGCCGGTAGACCAGCGCAGAAACTCATCGGAGGTAACCAGCATAGTCATCTCATCAGTTGTATATCCCATCGAATACAGGGCTCCTATTATTGCTCCCATGGATGAACCCGACACATAATCTATTTTTATCTCTTCTTCCTCCAGTGCCTTTATAACACCTATATGGGCAAGACCTTTTGCACCACCACCGCTGAGCACCAGTCCCGTACCCTGTGCCGCAATCATACCCTTACCAGAAAACATCAGGATAAAAGCAAAAATAAAGATGCAATTAACAGCCCCTTTCACAATGTTTTAAATTTATTTGACAATTTAAATCAACAAGCTATATATTTGTGTTCTGTTACTATAAAGAAAATTAAAACTACAAATATTTATAAACTTATGATAAAGACATATTCCCCGTCCGTATTTTTTGCTCTTTTTTTAACATTTCTTACACTCTCCTGCGGTAATAGCGGAAAGGAAAGAACCTGGTTTGTAAACATGGAAACAACAGAGGGCGATATTAAGCTTAAGCTGTATAACAACACGCCTCTTCACCGCGATAATTTCATTAAGCTGGTAAAAGATAATTACTATGATGGTATAAGGTTTCACAGGGTAATAGAGGATTTCATGATACAGGCCGGTGATTACAGGACCAATCCTGACATTGCAGCCGACACAACAGGAACATATGAATATACCATTCCTGCGGAGATACATGAAGGTAACTTTCACAAAAGGGGTGCCCTGGCGGCTGCCAGGACCGGCGACAGGTTTAATCCTGAAAGGGCCTCATCAGGCACACAATTCTATATTGTACAGGGCAGGAAGTACAACGGTACCCTTACCGAGTCAGGCGATACTATCAGTGCTGAACAGATGATATCTGATATTGAAAACAGGATTAACTCTTCCATGAAGCAGAATATTTTTTATATCAATCTTCAGGAAGAAAAGGAAAAATCACAATCATCAGGCGACGGTCGGACTGATGCAGAGATACAGGAGGCTGCCACTCTGAAGACTTATGACGAGCTGGAAAATTTCACTGAGCTCAGTATTTCCCCGGAACATATTGAAGTATATAAGACTGAAGGAGGCACACCGCATCTTGATATGCAATATACCGTCTTTGGCGAGGTGGTTGAAGGATTCGATGTTATTGACAGGATTGCTGCCGTTGAAACGGATGCCGGTGACAAACCCCTTAATGAAGTAATAATAAAAAAGGCCAGAATGGCAAGAAAGTAGAATATATGCTTGAAAGGATAAAGAATATACAGAAAGAGATTGAGGATTTCACTGCCGCCAACCCTGGCGAAATAGAGGAATTCAGAATAAAATACCTGGGTAAGAAAGGATTGATACCATCACTATTTCGTGATTTTAAAAGTGTTCCCCCTGCTGAAAAAAGCCGCTATGGGAAACTCATAAACGAACTCAAGAATGAGGCCACCGAAAAGCTAAACAAACTGAAAGAAACCGTTAAGGATGATGGCGATACCAGGTCCTGGACTGACCTTACGCGTCCGGCCGCCGGAACCCTGTCAGGCAGCAGGCATCCCATATCCATTGTAAGGAATGAAATAATAAATATATTCCAGAGGCTGGGTTTTACCATATCCGAAGGTCCCGAGATAGAAGATGACGATCATGTTTTCACCAAACTAAACTTCCCCCCGGAACACCCTGCAAGGGATATGCAGGATACCTTCTTTATAAAAAGAAAATACGCGGACGACAGCGATCCTGCAGATATTCTGCTGCGTACTCATACCTCATCGGTGCAGGTGAGGGTAATGGAAAATACCGTTCCCCCCATAAGAACTATTTCTCCCGGCAGGGTTTTCAGGAATGAAGCAATTTCTGCAAGGGCGCACTGCATCTTCCACCAGGTAGAAGGATTATACATAGATGAGAATGTTTCTTTTGCCGATCTCAAGCAGACACTGTATTTCTTTGCCGTGGAGATGTTCGGCAAAGAAACGAAAATAAGGCTCAGGCCATCATATTTCCCTTTTACGGAACCTTCAGCCGAAATGGATATCAGCTGCACCATCTGTGGCGGTAAGGGCTGTAATGTATGCAAATATACAGGCTGGCTTGAAATACTGGGCTGCGGTATGGTTGATCCTGCCGTCCTTGATTATTGTGGCATAGACAGTGTTAAATATACCGGTTTTGCTTTTGGTATGGGTATTGAAAGGGCAGCCATGCTTAAATACCAGGTTAACGACCTGAGGCTGTATTTTGAAAATGACATACGTTTTCTGAAGCAGTTCAGGTCAGCTCTATGAATCAATTCGAACTCATCCGGCAGTTCAAATCAGCTTTCTGAAGCAATACTGATCAGCCGGTAGCTGAAATAAGGCTAACTGGCAGCCCGGTTTATTTAAAACAGCCCGTATAATCTGCCTGAGGCTTATTCTTCAATTATGATCTCATGAGTTATCTCCATTGAGGCTTTGTAATTATAGGTAACGCCACAATATTGTTCCTGTGAAAGGGATACAGCCTTCTCCACCTTCTTCCTGTCAATATTCTCTCCCTTTAAGGTATATACAATATGCATCTTCGTCCAGTGCCTGGGATGACCATCAGACAGAACACCGCTCACCTTTACCTCAAATTCTTCAAAAGGCACTTTCATCTTTCTCAGTATAGATGCAACATCCATACCTGTACAACCACCCAGGGCAACCAGCATAAGGCTTTTGGGTTTTGGTCCTCGCTCTTTACCCCCAAATTCTTTGGCTGAATCTATCTTCATATTAAGTCCGTTAACCTCAATATTAAAAGAGAGATTTTCTTCCAGGTTTAGTTTTACAGTTTCTTCCATTTCCTTAACATATATAGTTAAAATTTTTACAAAACTAATATATAATATCAAACCTTATTAGCATCTTTGTGTTTATATACCAATAAGATGAAACAAAAAGATATAAATATACCTTTTTGCAATAATTGTCCGGTAAACAATAACACTGTATTCAGACACCTTTCAAAGGATGAAATTGATATTATTAATTTCGAGAAAGATTTCAGGCAGTATAAGAGAGGGTCTGTCCTTTATACGGAAAACAGCCGGATAAGCGGTTTCTATTGCATAAACAAAGGCATAATAAAAGTTTTTAAAACAGGTATTGACGGGAAGGAACAGATCATACGCTTTGCCAAACCCGGAGACATCATTGCCTACCGTTCAGTATTGAGCAATGAGCCGGCCTGCACATCGGCAAAAGTAATAGAAGATGCAAGGGTTTGTTTTATCCCGGCACATATACTCACTGACTTTGTCAACAAAAACCCTTTATTCTCAATGGAAGTGATGAAGCTCACCTGTCATGAGCTGGGAGAAGCCAATGCATATATTACTGATATAGCGCAGAAAACAGTGAGGGAGAGGCTGGCAGAAGTATTACTTATCCTTATCAATGATTTTGGTCTTGACAGTGATAATTACCTTCAGATATCACTTACAAGGGAAGAGTTGGCTAATATTGTTGGCACTGCCACAGAATCGGTTATCCGTCTGCTCAGTGAATTCAAATCAGATAATGTAATACAGTTAAGCGGCAGGAAGATAAAAATAATTGACCAAAAGGCCCTTAAGAAGATAAGTAACATTTTCAGCTGATGGTAAACAGCATTTTCCTGCTCCTTAAATTATTCCTGCATAAGGCTGTTAACCAATATATAAAGCAATAAACCCACAACCACCAATCCACCGCTCCATATAAGCAGTGTATTGTTTTCAAGTTTTTGAAATTCTGAATATGCCAGGACCCCGACACCTGCAAGCACAACAAATATTCCCAGTCTTTTCAATAAAACTTTCATATTATAAATTTTTTTATTTTACTGATCATCAATAATTTAAAATACCTTCCTTTTTGTAAAAAAAGTTATTAAATATAATTATTAAGCTAAACATTACAAAATTAAAACAATAATCTGCTTTCTCCAGGTTTAAATTTTCCCAGGTGCTTGTATGCCAGTTCTGTTACCTCTCTTCCCCGTGGGGTTCTTTTTATATATCCCTCTTTGATAAGAAATGGTTCATACACCTCTTCAATAGTCCCGCTGTCTTCCCCCACTGCAGTAGATATAGTATTTAGTCCAACCGGTCCACCACTGAATTTATCCATTATAACACTTAATATTTTATTGTCCATCTCATCCAGACCGTGACTGTCAATATTAAGTGCTTCCAGTGAAAACTTTGTTATGTCAAGGTTAATACTGCCATCTCCTTTCACCTGTGCAAAATCACGTACCCTTCTGAGCAGGGCATTGGCAATCCTGGGTGTTCCCCTGCTCCTGCAGGCTATCTCATCCGCAGCATTATCCCTTATGTCAACCTTCAGTATACCAGCCGACCGTTTTATTATACCGCATAATATATCAGAATCATAATATTCAAGATGCATCTTTATACCAAACCTTGCCCTGAGCGGACTGGTAAGCAAGCCGGACCGTGTTGTTGCTCCTATCAGTGTGAAGGGGTTAAGGTTAAGCTGTACCGATCTGGCGCTGGGTCCTTTATCTATCATTATATCAATATGGTAATCTTCCATGGCTGAATACAGGTACTCTTCAACCACAGGGCTCAGCCTGTGTATCTCATCAATAAACAGTACATCACCCTCTTCCAGTCCGGTAAGAAGTCCGGCCAGGTCGCCCGGCTTATCCAGCACAGGTCCGGAACTGATCTTTATACCCACATCCATCTCATTGGCTATAATACTTGCCAGGGTTGTTTTTCCCAGTCCGGGCGGACCATGAAGCAATACATGGTCAAGTGCTTCTTTACGCTGACTGGCGGCAGTAACAAATACTTCCAGGTTGTCAACTATTCTTGCCTGTCCTTTAAAATCATCAAAGAACAAAGGCCGCAGCTTCTGTTCCAGCTCCTGGTCAACAGGACTTACAGATTCTTTTCTCACACTGAATTCATCTCCCATCAGGCAGGCTTATTTAATTATTTTTACATCCCGTTCGGGCAGATTCACTTTCACCCCGTTTATCCTCATTTCAATATCATCTTTGTAGCTAACTGTCATCTCTAGCATCCCCTCATCATTATATTTTCTCCACGTGCGTTGCCTCAGCCCCATATCATAATACTGTTCTTCCTTTATCCTGCCGTTATCATAATAATAAAAATGGTGTCCGTCAGGATTACCCTGTACATATTTACCCCTGTACAGTGTATTCCCTTCATCATCATAATATTTCCACCATCCTTCTCTCAAGCCTATTATATAATCTCCTTCTTCCCTGTGATCGCCCACGGTTATCACCCAGCTTCCGTTCCTTTCGCCATCCAGGTATCTTCCTTTGCTTATTATTTCTCCTTCACGAGTATATTCAGTAAAATCACCATCCCTTTTACCCTGATAATATTCCTCTTCCCGCAGGAGTGATCCGTCAGGATAATACCACTGCCATAATCCTTCTGGTCTTCCGTTCCGGTACTGACCTGTCTGAATAATACTGCCCTCACGGTCATAAAATGTCCAGCTGCCCGTACGGCTGTTATTACTGTATTCACCTTTTTCCTTTATACTGCCTCCTGGATAATAGTTTTTCCATGTACCGTTTCTACTTCCGTCTTCAGTTACGATACCCTCTGACACCTTATTGCCTTCATCATTATATATTACAGATGACTTAACTGTTCCGTCGCTATTATACTCCCTGTGTATCCCAATTGGCACACCCATCCTGAAAGGACCGCTGAACACAAGGTTACCATCACTGTCATACCTGTTGCGTATATCTATTTCCGGATCGTTATCAGTACCTTCCTCAACCAGTTTTCCCTCATCATAGAGCATAGCCATTATAAGAACTCCATTCTCATCATATTCACGGTAATACCCATGCAGTTTACCATCAATGTATTCCATCTCTTTTTTAATATTGCCGTTTTCATGGAATTCCTTCCAGGCCCCCTGCTTCACACCATCGGCGTCCTTCCTGTTTATCCTTTCCCTGCTCACCAGGAAATCATTATTATACTCATAAAGTGTAATAATATTCCCTTCCTCATCATATTCTCTTGACAATCCCTGCTTTTTACCCTCAATATACGGTATTGTAAGTTTTACCTTTCCATCGGGGTAATACCTGTAAGCCGTTCCCTGTCTTTTATCGGATGCATACAATTCACGCGACCAAACATACAGGCCGTGACTCCTGTCTTTCTTATATTTAAGATAATAACCGCTTTTTTTACCGTACAGGTAATCAATTTTTTCAAGAGTATCACCTGTCTGACTGTAAAAGACCCATACACTGTCAAGCAAATGATTTCTCCTCCGTCCTTCTGATTTAAGCACCCCTGTAACATAATAACTCTTCCAGTAGCCATCAGGCTTACCATCCCTTATATAACCTTCACTGGAAATATTACCATTAGGATATTTAAAAACATGGTAGCCATCTTCCGCTTGCTGTTCCTGGCCCCGGATAACAGGAGCTATAATAATAATTAATAATATTAAAACATATCTTCCCATATTCTAAATTCCTAAACGTTCGGATATATCAAGCATTCTTTTTATTGGTTTTCCGGCCTTTTTCATCAGATCCTTATCCATAACTATTTCCGGCTCCTCATATTTCAGGGTAAGGTAAATTTTTTCCATGCTTATAAGTTTCATAAAATTACACTCGCTGCATCCGCATGTTGAATCCATTGAAGGAGCA
>JAWLFR010000056.1:0-13806 GCA_041685495.1 Bacteroidales bacterium | reverse complement strand
TGAGGGAAGGTTAAATGTAAGGCTAAAGAATTTCTGGGTATATGACATGGTATGTGTACGGGCATTAATAATAACATACATTGGTTCATCATCATCATTCGTTTTCAGCTCCCATGCATTGTTCCAGTCAGTGAATCGCACAATCCTGGATGAATTATCTTTAAAATTCTTTCTTATTGCTTTCTCCAGGTTGTCACCTGATCCCCCGGGTATATTGAAGGTGACGGATGCACTTAACTGCTCGCATAAATTTGAAAGGATATTCATCCAGTAGGGGAAGCCTTTTTCCAGTTCGGCATTCTCAGGAACAAAGACATAGATACGTTCTGCCAGTGACAATGGTTGTGGAAGATGAGCAACGATAACTGTATTATTAGACCTGTTAAGGACCGTCTCCACCATATTGCCGAATATCCTGCTCATTTCCCTGGTTCTGCCACTCCACCCCATTATTATTTCGGATATATTCAGCTCCTTTGACACCCTTGTAATAGACAAAGGGATATTTACATCAACCCTTGTGATACTCTGCAGGCTTATGCCTGAGGCCGCAGCATGCCGGCTTAATTTCTCAATGACGGATTTATTACGGGCAATACGATTTTTAGCATCTGCATCATCCTTTACAATTGCCAGTGGATAGACCGGCTCTGTAAGCTTAGGGTCGGAAAGCAGAATAGCCAGGTCAATCAGTTTTTCAATGTTTTCCGGGTTGGCTATCGGTACCAGTATACGTCTTTGTTTTATTGTGTCCGATACAGGCAGCTTTTCACTCTCTTCCCTTACGAGGTCTCTTCCGGCTTTTTCGGTAATTAATGAACTGAATAGTGAGCTGCCCAGTATAAGAAGTATAACGCCATTAAAAATGTCTTCATTAAGAACACCGTAGCTGAGTCCTACCATTGCCACGGCAAGGGTTGCTGCTGCGCGGGCAGATGTAAGTCCGAAAATGGTGTCCATCTCAGCCTTTGTCTGCCGGAATATTACCTTCGTGACCCATGCAGCCATCCATTTGCTGCTGATTGCCAGGGTGATAAATAATACTGCATATAATATCGGGCGAAAGCCGGTGAACAATACCCCAAGGTTAACGAGCATACCTACACTAATAAGAAAAAACGGTATAAACAGGGTGTTACCTACAAAATCAATCCTGTTCATCAGGGCTGATGATGATGGTATAAGCCTGTTAAGTGCCAGTCCGGCAAAGAATGCACCTATTATGGGTTCGGCACCTGCAAGCTCAGCCGCGTAGGCTGAAGCAAAGAGGACTGAGAGAGTAAAGAGGTACTGCAGGTATCCATCCATTGCAATGTTCCTGAAAAACCAGCGGCTTAATTTAGGAAGGAGGAAAAATATTGCAAAGGTGAAGCTGCCGAATGAGAGGAAGAAGGTAAGCAGGAAGCGGTTGCTTTCCCCGTCATTCATCAGTGCAGTAACGAAAGCCAGCATTATTAATACCAGGGTGTCGGCTATAACGGTTCCGCTGATTGCTGTATTCACCGCTGATGATTTGGTTATACCCAGCTGGCTTATTGAAGGGAAGGCAATAAGTGTATTGGACGAAAGCATGATACCAATGAGTATTGAAGGCATCATGCTGAGAGACAGCAGGTATATACTGGCATAATAGCCCAGGAAGAAAGGCAAAACAAAGGTGGCTATGCCAAAAAATATTCCGCGTAAGCTGTTTTTACGGAATTCGCTGAATTCTATTTCCAGTCCCGCCAGGAACATAATATACAGGAGTCCCACGTGGCTGAACAGTTCAATCGTGTCATTGTCAGCAATGATATTCAGGGCATGGGGACCCATAATAATACCTGCGATTATAAGGCCTATGATGGATGGGACATTGGTCTTTCGCAGGACAACGGGAATAATCAGCACGATAAGTAAAACCACCATGAAAATAACGACGGGCTCTGTCAGCGGTAAAGAAATATCATGCATGGTTTAGCCCTCGTTTAAAAATTGTTTAATATTTTTTATCCTGCCGTAAATTACCAGGATATCGTCTTTTTCCAGCAGGGTTTCTGATGAGGCCACACCCTGCACCTCTGTTACCTCCCTGGATACGCCTATCATGTTTTTTTTCTCAAAAACTTTGATAATGGTCATTACCAAAATCCCGTAATCATTTATTAAATCCATATCACCCAGCTTTTTACCCACAATTCTTTCAGGTACTGTTGCCTCTATTATTCCATAATCACCTGACAATGAGAAAGAGTCAACAACACCCGTTATGGTCAGCTTTTTAGTCCACCTGTCAGCAGTTTCCTTTTCCGGGTGGATAATTTCCTTAATGCCCATTGCTTCCAGCACAGTTTCGTGCAAGGGAGAAATTGCACGGCTTATCAGTCTTTTAACTTCAAGGTGTTTCATCAGGGCCGTAACCATCAGGTTGGCACCCTCGTCTTCCCCTATGCATACAATAACAACATCAGTATCTTTCAGGGGAAGGTGTTCCGCTGCCTGCTGAATGCGGCAATCCAGATTTATTGTATGAGTGATATTCGTCTTATATGCCTCAACCTTATCCATATCGTTGTCAACACCAATTACTTCATGCCCGGCCTGTGTGAGCTTTTCCGCCAGGGAAGCACCGAAATTACCTAGACCAATAATGATGTATTTCATTTCGTTACAAAATATTTAATTTATCAGTACCTCTTCTGCCGGGTAACGGTAGTTCATATTCTTAACTTTTTTAATCACCGCCACCAGTATTGTCAGCATGCTTACCCGTCCGATAAACATTGTAAATATAATAACAATTTTGCTGGCTTCTTTCAGGTTGCCTGTAATACCCTGGCTCAGTCCAACCGTGCTGAAAGCCGAGAAACATTCAAAGGTTATTGCCATAAGGTCCATGTCAGGCTCCAGGCTGGCGATGAGGAATACCGATATACCTATCATCAGTATTGAAAGTGAAATGATAGCAAAGGCTCTTTGTATTGATGATCCTGCAATCTCCCTTCTGAAGAGCTCCAGCCGGTTTTTTCCTCTTGCAACACTTGCCAGGTTAAGGATGCTAATAGCCAGGGTGCTGGTTTTTATGCCACCGCCTGTGGATGCAGGTGATGCCCCTACCCACATGAGGAAGATAATTATCATTATGGTGGAAAAGTGAAGAGATGAAGTGTCAACCGTATTAAAGCCAGCTGTTCGTGGTGTTACAGCACCAAAGAATGCTGTAACAACTTTTCCGAAGCCCTTATGGTCGGCCAGGGTGTTATTATACTCCGCTATATAGAAGAATGCTGTGCCTGAAATTATCAGGACCAGGCTTGTGATAACCACCAGTCGGGTGTTTATATTGATCACCCATGGCAAATGTACCACAGGTTTCCTTCTGAGGAAAGGTGTTAAACGGTTAACGATAAAATGCCTTACGTATTTAAACGAGTTGAACAGAATGGGGAAGCCTATGCCTCCGGTTATGAATAAAGCGGCTATTGTCAGGTGCAAGGGATAGTTAAAACGAAAGCCTGTTTCATAAAAACTGTTGGTGAGGGTAGAAAAGCCGGCATTGCAAAAACCTGACACTGTATGAAAGATGGAAAAGAAGAACTGTTCTGAAAAAGCAGGCATGATGCTTTTATCCAGGAAAGAAAAGATAAATACGGCACCTATGGCCTCAATGATAAAGGTGACAATAATTATCCTCTTTAATGTACTGAATACATCGGCTATCCTCTCGGCATTGATAATCTCCCCCAGCAGAAGCTGGTTCTCATATGTTGCACCTCCCTTAAAGAAATAACTGAAATAGCTTGTAAAGGTCATAATGCCCAGTCCCCCCATCTGAATGAGCAGCATAATAATAGTCTGGCCGAACAGGGTGAAATAACTTCCCGTATCAACAACAATAAGGCCTGTTACGCATACTGCACTAGTTGATGTGAAAAGGGCGTCAGTGAATGATATTCCCGAATGGGTCGAATTTGGGAGCAGCAGCAGGATGGTGCCTGTAAATATTATTGCCAGAAAACTAAGGATGAATAGCTGGGCCGGGTTGACATAACGTCCTGATGTGCTGATATCAATGGTGAACAGCTCACGGATAAACACAAGAAAAACGGCCAGGTACCTCCATCTGACATCATCCAGGGCGGGTATATGGAGCAAACCGTAAACATTGGAGATGATAAATAAGAGAAATGCCAGGATAAGGATATCAAAGATGAGTACCTTCCCTGGATACTGGTGTTTCGTAAGGAACAAACGTGTAAGGAAAAACAATACTGCCGCTGCCAGGTAGATATTGTAAATATTCCTGATAATGTTTTCTGCAGAAGCATCCTGGTCAAATCCCAGGTCATAAATGACGATAAGGAAAATAAGCAGGCTAAGCAAAAAAGGGATATGTCTTATGAATCCTTTTTTTTCTGTAATTAACTGCTGTTGGTTTAGTTCTGTTCTTTTCAACATCTGCGGCTTAAATGTGGAAAATATCTGGCTGCCTGTTTTTTATTCCGGATTATTACCCTCCGGTGGTCATTAAAGCACTTCCCTTTTAGCTTATGTCAAATTTAATAACAATTAGGTGACAGAAGCTTCTTTCAGTAAGTTTTTTGATTATGGTTTTTAATCACCGGTCTTTAAAATCCAGGTTGCAATTATTTATTAACCGGCAGCAATACAGGTCTATAATATACATTGATTTATTGAGAAGCTACTACAAATGAACCTGTCCTGATATAATATGTTATTATGAAAGGATGTGAGCGGAGGGAACTGTTGTATATGCCGCTTATGACATAAATAAACAATGAAACAATATAGCTGGAAATGAAAAAAATTGACAGGAGAATAATAATTATATCGGCGCTGATATTTATCGTGGCACTGTCCTTCGGGATAATGAAATTTCTTATTGCCCGGAAGGAAGAGCCGCCCGCCCGCAGTGATAAAAATACGAAAAGATATGTGCAGTCCACGATGATCCGGTATGGCACGGTGGAGTCAGCCATTGAAGCAAGAGGCCGGTTAAGGTCATTGAGTTCTATTGATATTGTTGCTGAAGCCTCCGGTAAGATAATTCCCGGCGGGGTATCACTGAAGAAAGGTGCATCATTCAATAAAGGAGATCTGTTGTTTACCGTTTACAGGGATGAGGCCGAGCTTGACCTGCAGGGGAAAAAGAGTAGTTTTATGAATACCCTGGCTAACCTGTTGCCGGATATAAAGATTGACTATCCTGAATATCTGGAAACATTCACCGGTTTTTTCAGGTCCCTCAGCATAAATGATGATCTGCCCGCTATGCCGCTTATTGAAGATGAGAAATTGAAGATCTTCCTTTCAAGCCGCAATGTGCTGGATGAGTATTACAGTATCAGGAAAGATGAGCTTAAACTTGAACGTCACAATATATATGCACCATTTAACGGAACATATACTGATGTTTATTACGAGGCAGGAGCCTATATAAATACCGGAGGAAGGGTGGCACATGCCATACAGACTGACATACTTGAGCTTGAGGTACCTGTTAAACCTGTTGATGCCGCCTGGATAAGTGCCGGTGACGAGGTGCTGGTAATGCGTGATGCAGATAAAGCAGAATACAGGGGAAAGGTAATAAGAAAAGGGGTCTTTATCGATGAAGACACACAGTCGCAGGCAGTATTTATAAGAATAAAGAATGACCTTAAAAAACCCTTGCTTAATGGTGAATACCTCCTTGCTGTTTTTCCATCCTATAAAATTGAAAAGGCAATGGAGATACCGAGAAATGCTGTTTTCAACAGCGACCAGGTGTTTATCGTAAATAATGACCGTCTTGAAAAGAAGAGAATAGATATCATTAAGCTTAAAGAAAGGACACTTGTTTTTAACGGGCTTAATGAGGGAGAGCTTATAGTTACACAGCCGCTGGTCAGTGTCCAGGAAGGAATAATGGTAAGAACCGAATTGAATGAGTCTGAGAAAGATCACCAGGCAGTCAGGCAGCCGGCAGAGAAAAATGAGATGAATAAAGGCGGGTCAACTGCAGGCAGTTCAGGTTCTTCTGCAAACAAAGAAGTGAAACAGTCTGCAAACAAAGGAGAAAAACAGTAAGATGAGAAAGATAATACAGAAATTTGTAGAGTATCCTGTTTATGCCAATATAGTGATAGCAATAGTGGTGTTGCTTGGCGTTTTCAGCTATTCATCAATGAATAAGTCTTTTTTTCCTGAAACGGAAAGCAGGATAATCAGCATATCTGTTTTTTATCCCGGCGCTGCACCCGTGGAGATGGAAGAAGGTGTTACCTCCAGGATAGAGGAGGCGGTGCGCGGACTGATAGGTATAAAGGAGATTAACAGCACATCGGTCGAGAACCGTTCCACTGTCAGTATAGAGACTACAGGTGAATACCCGATTGATGAGATACTGCTGGAGGTAAAGAATGCTGTTGACGGCATATCCTCGCTTCCCTCTGCCGCGGAGAGGCCAATTGTATCAAAACAGAGATCCCGGGCCTTTGCCATGTTTCTTACCCTCAGTGCTGCGGAAGGACGGGATATCAGCCTTATGGCCCTTAAGGAGCATGGCCAGAGGGTTGAGGAAGACTTTCTTAATTCAGGCGTTATAAGCCAGGTATCACTTTCAGGATTCCCCCAGCCGGAAATATCGGTGGAGGTAGCTGAACAACAGCTTCTCAGGCACAGTCTTTCTTTTGATGATATAATAAATGCAATACGGAATAATAACCAGGACGTATCGGGTGGTGAAATAAAATCAGCTGATGAGGAATTGCTCATACGCCTGAGATCAAGAAGCACTGATACTGATAAGCTGGGTAATATAATTGTAGGCGCCCGTGAAGATGGCGGTTTTCTGAGAATAAACGATATAGGCACAGTGAAAAAAACCTTCGCTGATACGCCTAACGAGTCATTTGTAAATGGTAATCCGGCTGCTTCCATAAGGATAGAAAAGCTGCCCGAAGAAGACCTTCAGGAGATAACAGAATTTGTTACTGATTATATTATGGCGTTTAACGGGAAGGATCAGGGCGTGGAAATAATAGTGTCAAGGTCATTCTACGAAATACTGATGAGCAGGCTGAGACTGCTGACAGGTAATGGGATGATCGGACTGGTACTGGTAGTTATAAGTTTATCCCTTTTCCTTAATACACGACTTTCCTTCTGGGTGTCTTTTGGTATACCTTTCAGCTTCCTGGGCATGTTTATCCTTGCCGGTTTTAACGGGATAACAATAAATATGATATCACTGATGGGCATGCTGCTGGTTATAGGTATACTGGTGGATGACGGCATAGTGGTTGCAGAAAATATCTTTGTGCATTTTGAAGAAGGTAAAAGCCCTATGCGTGCTGCTGTTGACGGTACCATGGAAGTGTTGCCGGCTGTGCTAACCTCCGTTACAACAACTATGGTTGCCTTTACACCACTGCTTTTCCTTGCCGGGACTAATATGGAGATGATGACGCAGCTGTCCCTTGTTGTAATCTTTGCACTTTTCTTCTCGCTGATAGAGGCCTTTTTGATCCTGCCTGCACACCTGGGGAACAGGAAAGTTCTTAACAGGGAAAGGTTAAAAAAGAGAAACACCGGGTTTAAAAAGTATTTTGAAGGCTTTATTATATGGATGAGGGATGATATTTACCATTATGTGATTAAATGGTTGATAAAGTGGAGACATGCTGTTATAGGAATACCAGTTGCATTGTTTCTTATTACAGCCGGACTATTTATAGGCGGACACATAAAGAACACTTTTTTCCCTGCCGTTGATTTTGATAATTTTTCAGTGAATATTGCCTTTACTCCGGGTGATGGTGTGGCACATACCAGGGACGTGCTCAATGATTTTGAGGAAGCAGTCTGGGAAGTAAATGAAGCCCTGAAGAAGGAGCTGGATTTTGATGGTGATATTATCGAGACTGTAAATAAAAATATTGGTACTGCCTTCAGAGGGCAGGAATCAGGTTCACATGCCGGCAGCCTGGGCATATATCCACGCGACCTTGAAGGTATGCCATTAACAGGATTTGATATCGCCAACAGGGTAAGGATGAAGATTGGCCCTGTCCCCGAAGCACGTAAATTTACTGTTGGTGGACGTAACAGGTGGGGATCACCGGTATCCGTGGGTTTAATGTCTAAAAACCTTGAAGAGCTGGAGCTGGCAAAAGATTATCTCATGGTAAGGCTTGAGGAATTGCCGCAGCTGAAAGATATAAACGAGAATATAGCACTGGGTAAGCAGGAGGTAAGACTGGATCTGAAGCCCAAAGCTTATTTTCTTGGTCTTAATGAAGCATCGATCGCACAGCAGGTAAGACAGGGATTTTACGGGGGACAGGCGCAAAGGCTGCAGGAAGGAAGAGATGAACTCAGGGTGTGGGTCAGGTATCCCAAGACAGACCGCCTCAGCCTTGGACAGATGGAAAATATGAAAATAAAAACAGCCAGTGGGGAATATCCACTGGTGGAGCTGACCGACTACCACCTTGAGCGGGGACCGGTGTCCATAAAACGGTTTAACGGCTCACGAGAGATAAGGGTGGAAGCCGAGACAGTTGACCCATATGCCCCGGTACCCGAGATACTGGAACAGATAGAGGCTGATATTTTACCGGATGTGATTTCCCAGTTCCCGGGAGTGAGATATATGTTCCAGGGGCAGAGTAAGAGCAGTAACGAGGCAATGTCAAAGGCTGTCTATTATTTTGGATTGGCTTTTATAGTAATCATAATGCTGTTGATTATCCTCTTCAGGAGCACAAGCAAGGTGCTTATTATTCTTTTTATGATACCACTTTCAATGCTTGGTGTTTTCTGGGGGCACGGCATTCACGGCCAGCCTCTGTCTATCATGAGTCTCTGGGGCATGGTGGCGCTGACAGGTGTTATCATTAATGATGCCATCGTCTTCCTTACTAAATATGATGGCTTACTGCTTAACGGGAAGAGTGTAACAGAGGCGATTATAGGTGCGGGTAAATCCAGACTCAGGCCTATCCTGCTTACATCGGTCACCACCACCATAGGGTTGTTCCCTTTGATACTGGAGCAGAGCAGGCAGGCCCAGTTTCTCGTTCCTATGGCAATAAGCCTCGCTTACGGTGTAGCAATAGGCACAGTGTTTATACTTATTTTTTTCCCGGTACTGATAATGCTGCTCAATGATTTTAATGTGTTTATCAGGAAGATATGGACAGGTGTAGCCCCTGAAAAGGAGGATGTTGAGGCTGTCATTATCCAGTACAGGCGAAGAAAGGACTATGAGAGGAATAATGAAGAGGACTTAATAACAGAAGTATAGGATATAAAAATGACCAGATTAAAAATTATAATAACGCTGCTGATCTTTAACCTGGGTGTTTCCGCACAGGGTGATGAGCTTAGTCTTTCCGACGCCATATCAAGGGCTATGGAGAATAATTTCGGGATACGCATCAGCATGGCAGAAAAGGAAATAGCCGGGATAAATAATAATCCGGCCAATGCAGGCAGGTACCCAACGGTTGGTTTTGATCTTTCCGCAACAAATAATTACAATATTATTGATGATATTTATGCTTCGGGACTCAACGCCGGTGTAGGTATACGGTGGACTGTTTTTGATGGTTTCCGTATCTCGCTTACAATGGATAAACTGTCGCATCTTGAGAAGCTGGCTGAAGGACGTGCCGCGGTTGTGATAGAAAACACCATAGAAGATGTCATACTGGGCTATTATAATGTATTGCTGCAGCAGGAACGCCTGGAGGTAATGGGAGAAGTGATGAGTCTTTCAGAGGATCGTTATGAATATGAACAGACCAGGGAGGAATATGGTAATGCTGTTACATTTAATGTGTTACAGGCCAGGAATAATTACCTGAGTGATAAGGCTGCATATATAAACCAGGAGGTGAGTTACCGTAACGCGGTGCGAAATTTCGATTTTATCATTGGCGAAGACAGTAATGTTAACTGGACTTTCACCGGCGACTTCAAGGCTGATACATCAGCTTATGTACTGGCCGATTTGCTTGACAGGATGGTGGCAGACAATACGGTACTGGAGAACCAGTATATAAATATTATGTTATCTAAAAATGCTACGGAACTGGCAAGGAGTGATTTTTATCCCTCTTTAAATGTATCGGCCGGTATAGATAACAGAAACAATATGAGACCTGCTGCATCCCGGGAAAGCAGTTTATCTGCCTATGCAAATATTACCCTTTCATATGATATTTACCAGGGTGGATTACGGCGCCGCGCTGTTGAGGTGGCAAAAATAAATGAGTCAATAGCAGGTATTGAGGAGGAGGAACTGCAGAAAGGCCTGACAAACCAGTTATTAAATCTTTTTGACATGTATAATGTCCGCAAGGAACTTTTATATATAGCCGGGGAAAGTGTGGAAGCCGCAGCCCTGAATATGCAGATAGCGGATGAGAAACTCAGGGCAGGAGCTATCAACTCTTTTAATTACAGGGATATACAGATGATATACCTTAATGCTGTGTACCAGCAGCTGCAGGATGTTTATAATCTTATAGCTACAAAGGCCGCTCTTACCCGTATTACAGGCGGGTTTATCAATGAAGGAGATTAGGACAGGCTTTGTTTTCAATTTTTTTTGGATAAAGCAAAAAAGTGTTATTTTTGCAATCACATTTGCGGGAATAGCTCAGTTGGTAGAGCACGACCTTGCCAAGGTCGGGGTCGCGGATTCGAGTTCCGTTTCCCGCTCATCAGTCAGAAGGCAGCGATTTTAATCGCTGCCTTTCTTATTTCCGGGCGCTCCGGAGGGAGCTATCCTGTGCCCTGACTGTTTTCACCAATACCAATAATGCGAGCTACAAGATTAAGGTTTTATGTCCGACTAATAATTATTTTCCAAAACTATACAAGATTGACAGTTGGAGAACCTGGCTCTTTAGTGATTGCTGTGGTGCGTACCATCCTTCCTCATTGGGGTCATTGTGATTATCAGTTAAACCAATATTATACCGAATATCCAGGTTTAACTGGTCAGACAATGCATAGTTTGCACCAATTCCTAATAAAAGATCAGTGCCATTGTAAACCATGCTGTGATCAATAAGGTCTATCTCTCCATCTGCCGTATCTTCTTCCTCAAATTCCCCACTCAATAAGTATCCAAATTGTGGAGCCACAAACAGATTGATTTTATCGAGGTTATATATAATCGGAACTGCAACATTGAAATAGTCCAGTCGTATGGTTTGCTTAACGCCAGGTTCCTCATCTTTTCCTCCTTGTGTGGAATAGGACAATTCAGGTCGTAGAGAGAATTTATCAAACAAACCTAATTCCGCGTATCCACCCAGATTCACGCCTAATTTGAAACTGGGAGCCGGTGCCTCCAGTACAGGATCGACTGAAATTTTAGCCATGTTGAGTCCGGTTTTTATTCCCCAATCAATCTTCTGAGCAAATAAAGGTGTTGAAATCATGAATGACAAAGCCATGTAAAAAACAATTTGTAATTTCTTCATTTCATTGATTTGTTTTAAAATTATATGCTGCAATATAAACATTTTTTTAAATTCCTTAAGCCTTTATAGGGAAGGAGAGTATCACCTTATAATAGAATGGGACCAATTATTGGAAATCTATTATTTCTTTTAAGTAGCCCAATAAACATATATTATTAAAGTTCCGTTGTGATTATTAAATATATCTAAAACTAATGTTACTTTTTGATGCTAATCTATTTTTCTTTACGACAGGTCAGGAGTTTTTGTTACTGGGAAAATTTATTAAAGCTCCGTCAATAGAAACACTATTGATTGCAGGATCACCAGGCTTTAAATATGCAAAACAGCATTTGAACTCAATACTTGATATTAAAAAAAAGCAGAGGAAGACGAGAAGCATCAGGATATGAAATATATACTAATTATAAGTACGTATTGTAAAATGTCCTGTGTCTAACATACGGGATGTTCATCAGCCTTGTCAGGCTTTTTGCATATTGTTTAGCAATGAATTTCAAGATACAAGAATGGGTGACGCATAGCTGTAATTTGTATCCCTTTTGTACCTCAAAAAAATAAAGCCTTTTAACGTCAATTAGTTAAGAGTCTTATTGGGTACCCGTAGCGCACATAAGTTGCAACCTTCCTATAGAATTAAGCTCTTCAATACATAATAATGTTGATCATTCATGTGATTGTTAATTAATAAAATAGGATTAAACAGACTCGATTTATATTTATTACAATAAACATAAAAGTGTAAACAAAAATGTTTATATTTGTATTATGAATAATAAATTATCAATAATAAAAGGAATCCATCCTGGATTAATTCTTGAGCGTGAGCTTAAACAACGGCATCTGCATAAAGGACCATTTGCTATTTCCTTGAATGAGTACCCTCAAACGCTGGTATCTGTCACTAAAGGTAAGAGAAGAATGAATATAAAGCTTGCTTTAAAAATTGAGGAAGCTTTAGGGATTGAAGAAGGATTCTTTATGACTTTGCAGGTTTTTTATGACATTAAAGAAACTAAGAACAAACAACATAAATTACATCCTGATTATACTAAATTGAGGCGGGTTTTGTTTTGGGATACAAAAATGGAAGATATAGACTGGGAAAAACAAAAAAATGCAGTTATCAAAAGAGTCTTTGAGAGGGGTAATGAGATTGAGAAAAGAGAAATGATTCGTTTTTATGGACGGGACGATGTCAATAATTTATTAAAGACATATGGAAAGTAAACTTCATTACAATACTACTGATCAACAATTGCAAGATATTTTGGAAATACTTATGGCAGCTAAGGAATTTGATGCTTTTAGGTTAGTTGGCGGAACTGCTTTAAGCTTGCTTAGAGGACATAGGAAATCAGTTGATATTGATTTGTTTACTGACGCTCCCTATGATTCAATTGATTTTGGAGCAATCTATACATTTTTATGTAATGAATTTTCTTATGTTGACACAATTGATTATAAGGTGATTGGCTTAGGCAAATCCTATTTTATTGGTAATAGTGAAGAAGATTGTGTGAAACTGGATCTATTCTATACGGATAAATTCATTCAGGAAATCATCCTATTGGATGGCATAAGATTGGCGACTGTTGAAGAAATTATAGCCATGAAAATTGAAATTATTTCCAGGGGTGGAAGGAAAAAGGATTTTTGGGATATTCATGAACTAAAAGATGATTATTCAATCGGGCAGATGTTTGCCCTTCACAAGCAAAGATATCCTTACAACCATGACGAGAATCAAATCAGAAGCAATTTCTCAAATTTTCAGATTGCGGATGATGATTTTAATCCAATTTGTTTAAAAGACAAACATTGGGAGATAATAAAATTAGATATGATTGATTTTGCAAAACAGGCATAGGAATCATTGGGATTAGGGAAAATGAATTTTAAAAAAAGGTTATTGATCTCCCTTTAATATATTCACATTCACATAAGAAAATATAAATTTTTTCCTGTTGATAAAACAGGACAGAGTTATACAATAAAGATACTTAGTTGTAATTTGACATAAAACTTTAATCAGGTAAAAAAAGATTTGCAATCCTCTCCCTGAAAATTGCTGTACATATCATACTTTGAATTAGTGAGGGCTTCAGAACCCGCATAAAAAAAGCCGACGATGATTCGTCGGCTTTTTAAGGTACCCGGAGCGGGACTTGAACCCGCACAGCCTGTACGGCCATTGGATTTTAAGTCCAACGTGTCTACCAATTCCACCATCCGGGCAAAATATCGTTTTTGCCGTGCAAACTTACAAAAAAAATTGAAATCCCGGAGTAACAGATCAATCAATCCGGGCAAGCATTAATTTTTT
>JAWLFR010000191.1:0-3344 GCA_041685495.1 Bacteroidales bacterium | reverse complement strand
GCCATGCCAAACCAGTAAAAACCAAACTGGTAAAGACTCAGTTCATTCAGTGCAGCTTTACTGAAAACATATACATTAAGCGTTTTGTATCCGGCAGGAATCAGAACCGGAAAAATGATTTCTTAAAATGAACATACCAGACAAGATAAAAGGATACGGTTTTGCTTTCCTGGCAACAGTATCAATGGCCAATGTATATGTTTTCAGTAAAGCTGCACTGAATGAACTGAGTCTTTACCAGTTTGGTTTTTACTGGTTTGGCATGGCCATACTGTGGAACATACTGTATGCCGTACCAACGGGTAAGTGGAGAATTATTAAGAGGCTTGGACGAAAGGAATACAGCATACTTTTTGTTCTGGGTATGGTGGAGTTATTCGGGACCATCCTTTTTTTTATGTCTATCCAGAAAGCTGAAGACCCTGCTATTATGTCCTTTTTACAGAACCTGGTACCTCTTTTTGTAATACTCATGGGCGTGACCATACTTGGCGAGAGGTTTACCATCCTTCAGTTCAGCGGTATGCTTATAACACTGGCCGGGGCCGTTGTCACCAGTTTTACCGGCAATATAGCTGAAAAGGGATTTTTTGTGCCGGGTACCGGCTTAATGCTGGCCTCCACTATTTTCCTTGCCACAACAATGATAATAACCAAAAAGTATATTAAAAACCTTGATCCCGGCTTACTGGCAACCAACAGGTCAGTATACCTCTTTCTTACTGCGCTTGCCTTTATGATCTTCCGGGGTGAGTCTGTTATCATTGCTCCCTCTGCCCTGTTCAATGTAAGTTTTGGTTCTCTTATCGGCCCTTTCCTGACAGCAGTGTCCATGTATTCGGCACTTAAATTTATTGAAGCATCAAAATCAACTATTATCCAGAGTGCCAAAGGCATATTCGTGACCATAGGAGCATGGTTTTATTTTAAAACCATTCCTGAAAGTTTCCAGGTTACAGGCGGCATTATTACCATCATAGGAGTGATCATCCTTATCACAGCACGCGATTACCAGGTAAAGACAAACGATGAGCTTTAATAAAAAGTGATTTATCTGAAATAGTTATTCCCTGATCGGCATACACGACTTGCATAACTAAATTATTAGTCTTAATATTGTGTCTTAGGCTGAAACAGTATAATAAAATGAAATACTGGCTTTGATGAGAAAAACACTCCTATTTGTAGTCATACTTGCAGTCATAACGGCCACAATAATACTGGCATTATTTCCTGCTATACACCATTCACCCGGAAGGCAGCTTGAAAAAGTACTGAAAAATCTCAATCAGATTGAATCTGCCACTTATTATTCCTATCACAGCGGTCATCCACCGGGCGACACCTCACCACCCCGGGTCTACATCAGTTATGTAAAGGAATACATTAATGATGCTGATACATTTGTGGGTGCCTCCTTTGTTAATCTGAGGCACGATGATACCACTAAAATGACCTATACCTATGATGGTCAGATGAGGACCCGCATGAACTGGAATGAGAATAAATTTGAGACCGATGATTTTCAAAACAATCCCTGGCCCTTCAGAGTAGTTAATGCCCCCTTCTTCACCAAAGCTAAAAGTATAATCGGATATGCACTGGAATCTGAAGACAGCCTCAGGATAGATAAAGAAGATTACGGGGACTCTCTTAAATACAGTTTTCTCATTTATGATGATATTATTGAAATAATCGGCAATCGTATTATTCATGATACCCTGTTAAAGACAGGCAAAGGAAAGATATCCAGGTATGATATATGGATTGATAAATCAGATATGTATCCCTACAGGATCAGGAGGGAAATGCCGCACGATATCAGTGAGCTGAGCTGTAAAGAAGTTAAGATCAATAATAATTACCCTCCCATATTCCGGGCATCCGATTATTTTCCGCCTGACTCGGTGCTTGTAAAGGAAGATAAAACGGGTAAAACAAGCGTTGACCTGCACGAGCGCCAGGCGCCCGGCTGGACCTTATATGATGCTGACAGTAATTACTTTACCCTGGGTGATTTTAAGAGTAAAGTACTGATGATCCAGTTTTCAAGCGTAAGCTGCGGTCCATGCCTTCAGTCAATTGCATTTTTAAAGGACCTGAAAAAGGAATATGATAAAAGCGATTTCGATTTTGTAAGCATTGAGAGCTTTAGCAGGACACCGGAAGTACTGAGAGGCTACAGTAAGGATAATGATTTTAATTACAAGTTTTTAATGTCCACCGACAAGCTTACTGCTGCCTACGGTGTCAAAGCCGTACCCACATTTTATCTCCTTGACCAAAACAGGGTGATCAAAAAAATCATCAGGGGCTATGGCAAAGGCACCACAGACAAGGAAATAAGAAATACAATAAACGATATGCTTTAATCCCGGAAAGCTGCCTGTTTAACCATCTGGCTCGCGTAGCCCCATTCATTATCATACCAGCTCATTACTTTAACAAGATTACCATCCACCACTTTTGTCATGGCGGTATCCACTATGGAAGCCCGGGGGTCACCGATGATATCGGAGGAAACAAACTCATCCTCTGCGACTCCCAGTATCCCTTTATACTTTTCACCGGCCGCTTCTTCCCTGAAAATTTCATTTATTTCTTCAGCAGTTACTTCTTTGCTGGTGAGAAAGACGATATCTGAGATTGAGCCCACCGGAACCGGACATCGTATTGCCACTCCGTCAAATTTACCCTGCACATCAGGAAGGGCTTTCCCGGTTGCCACTGCAGCACCTGTTGATGTAGGTACGAGATTGGCGGCACCTGCACGTCCGCGTCTGACTTTTTTTGCCGGCCCGTCAACAATACCCTGTGTGGAAGTATAGGCATGTACAGTTGTCATAATGGCTTTTTCAATGCCTATCCGGCGTTTCATAATTTCTACCACGGGAGTGATACAGTTGGTTGTACAGCTGGCACAGGAAATTATCTGCTTATCTCCTTCTTCCGTATTTACACCATATACAATTGTACTGATATCATCACCTTTGGCAGGTGCCGACAGAATAACTTTTTGGGCTCCCGCATCAATATGCTTTTTCAGTTCATCACGGGAGGTAAAAATACCTGTACATTCAAAAACGATATCAACAGACATATCTTTCCATGGCAGTTTTGATGGGTCTTTCTCATTAAAAACCCTGATCTTCTTTCCGTCAATAATGAGACTGCCTTCATCATGTTTAATTTCTCTTTGATACCTGCCATAAGCTGTATCATATTTAAGCAGGTAGGCCAGGTTAGAAACAGGTACCAGGTCATTAACCGCCACCAGTTCCATATCACTTCTGTCAAGAATAATTTTAAGGCTTGCCCTTCCTATCCGGCCCAGGCCATTAATT
>JAWLFR010000005.1:16757-48016 GCA_041685495.1 Bacteroidales bacterium | reverse complement strand
GTATTACGAATGAATGCAACTAAAAAGAGTGATTAATATATTTAAAATACCTGCCGGAAAAAATTATTCAAAATAAGTGTAGGTAAGCTCAAACCTTACGCCCTCATCCGCACCCCTGTTGGCCTTCATGATCAAATTATTACTGCTCCGCTCGGGCAGGAATATTTCTATCACCGGCTCGGCAATATCGCCTTCAAGGTATTGCTGGACAAAGCTGGCTATATTAATTTCGTAACGGTTATTCACCTTACTGTAGACGCCGTCAAGAAAAGCAGGATCCAGTTCATAATCCGGAATTATCCTTTTAATCCCCGCGCTGTCATATCTTACAAGCAGGTTTTCCGGAACCATATCCTCTGTATAATCCTCCTGGTCAAGGTAAACAGGGATATATAACCTGGCCTTATTAACCGCCACCGGCATCTCAGACCTGAAATTTTCAAGTCCGGGTATCGCCAGACTTGTATACACCCCGTTCTTGGACTGTGCATAAGCCAGGGTATCCTTAACTGGCTCATTGATATATTTTATCTCCTTATCGGGATCGGCCCGCGTATAATCATGGGAAAAGCGGTTATAGACCACACTGTACTCAACACCTTCCATGACAACGGGTATTGTAAAATGATACTGCATTTGTCTGTTATCTGCGTCCCTGTAATATACCACTATTCTTGTGTTCGGACTATACACATCCAGTTCTAACATAAAGCTTCTGTCCTCCTCCAGGCTAACAATCTCAAAATACAGCCCGTTAAAAAATGTCCTGAAATCAGCAGTGTCATTCCGGATAAAAAGCTTGCTCGTATCCCTTAATAAATAATTCCCGAAAGTTTTCGAAAGAGGAATACTAAGGACAGTGTCAGCTCCCTCTTCCAGGCCTGGAATCCCTGCCACCTGCATCAGGTCTTTTACAGGCACATCCCTGTTTGTCATGTAGGCGGAATCCTTGCTCAGGTATTCATCTACCTCGTACAGGTTGAGCCCTATCCCTTCACCCATATCACCAACCACATCTACTATATCAAGACTGAGTTCAACCGAATCAATTCCAGAAATCCCGGTACCCGGCCAGGCTAAACCAAGCCGCAGCTGAGCAACAAAGTCAGCTTCCGTTAATCCGAAATACGGATCAAGAGTCTGTCCCAGGTACGAGACCCGGGGGATCATGGAGATAGCTGACTCACTATACTGTGTATACAGGTCTATCCTGAAAGTATCTACAGCCGCTATATTGTCAAAGTCGCTTCCCGGAAGTATATCCCCGCCTATATGTGCAGGATCCTCCTCACATGATATGACAATAAAAGAAAGCAACAGTGGCAATGCCAGCAGACTCTTTAGTTTTTTCCTTTTTGACCGCAGAAGGGCAGTAATCCGGCCATACTGATCAGACAATCTTATCATAGAATTCATTATACGCATCAATATATTCCTCTTCATCTTTATATTCAAGCACAGGCTTGTCCTGCTCTCTAATATATTTACTTACTTCTTCATTTATCTCCCTGCTACCAAAAATTATGCCATCTGAATTATCAAGGGCCAGCTTTGATATATTGAAATAATCAACGTCACCTTTAATATCCAGGTGCTTTTTGTCTATACTGTCACCGGCCACCTTATCGATAAAGGAAGACCTGAAAGGCTTTTTGAATTCATTATCATATACCGAGTAGATGATCTTTACATCGGCAAAAACAGGGTCATCATAATAATACCTCTTAAGATAGAGGGGCACCAGTGCAGACATCCATCCGTGACAGTGAACTATGTCGGGCGCCCACCTCAGCTTTTTCACCGTCTCCAGAACACCCCGGGCAAAAAATATCGTCCTCTCGTCATTATCGGAAAACTCCTCCCCCTTTGCATTCTTTACCACATGCTTGCGGTGAAAATAGTCCTCATTATCAATAAAGTATACCTGCATCCTGGCTGCCTGTATACTTGCTACCTTAATAATAAGCGGATGATCGGTGTCGTCAATAATCAGGTTCATACCTGACAGACGTATTACCTCGTGCAACTGGTTACGCCGTTCGTTGATAGAACCGTAACGCGGCATGAACGTTCTTATCTCCTTCCCCCTTTCCTGTATCCCCTGTGGCAAATACCTGCTTATGCTGGAAATCTCTGTTTCTGGTAAATAAGGGGTAATCTCCTGTGATACGAATAATACCTTTTTACTCTCCATTTGGCCAATTAATAACAGAGTGCAAAGATAACAAAATTATTCCAATACTTAAATTATAGAGTCAGCTTATTGATTTATTGAATATTATCATTCTCAGCTATTTTAATTAAATTTGCCGCCTGGTAATATATCCGGAAAAAATGAAACAGATAACTGACCCGGCCGGACTGCGCCGGGAGCTGGACAGGCAAAGGGAGAGGACGAGGGGACTGGTACCCACCATGGGTGCCCTGCACAGGGGCCATATATCACTTATCGAAAGGTCAAAAGCAGAAAATGATATCACCATAGTAAGCATATTTGTCAACCCCACACAGTTCAATAACCCTGATGACCTGGCTAAATACCCGCGTGACCTGGCCTCCGACATCGATAAGCTGTCGCAGATCCTGGGCGACGGCGACATAGTGTTCACTCCCGAAGCGGAGGATATATACCGCGGTGAGGAGATGCCTGCCGTCGACCTGGGCCATCTCAACACAGTAATGGAAGGGCAGCACCGTCCCGGTCACTTCATGGGGGTGGTGCGCATAGTTAAAATACTCTTTGAGCTGTGCCGACCGCACAGGGCCTACTTCGGGCGCAAGGATTTCCAGCAGCTGGCGGTGATAAAGACAATGGTCAGGCAGCTGGGAATGGATATACAGATAACAGGCTGCCCGGTGGTGCGCGAAGAGAACGGTCTGGCCATGAGCTCGAGGAACGAGAGGCTGCCGGACGGTCTGCGCCGCAAGGCAGGCATCATTTACAGCACCCTCAGAAAATACAGTGAGCAGCAGCCCGGGGATATTGAAAAGCCCGGTGGTAAAGAAGGTGCCGGGGATATTGGAGAGCTCAAAGATATTGAAAAGTCCGGGTATATTGACGTGCTCAAAGAGAAGGTGAGGGCGGAGATAAACGCGGTGGACGGACTTAATGTTGAATATTTTGAGATAGTGGATGATGATAAACTATATCCGCTAAGATCTGTTAATGATATAAGGAGCGGGAAAAACTATACAGGCTGCATAGCAGTGTATGCAGGTAAGGTAAGGCTGATCGATAATATGCAGTTTTTTTTCCCGTTTGCAAAAGGTTGATTAACTTTGCAGGGTAATTAATATATTACAGTCATGCTGATAGAGGTAGTGAAATCCAAAATTCACAAAGTAAGGGTTACTGAAGCAAACCTTCAGTATGTGGGCAGTATCACCATCGATGAGGATCTGCTGGAGGCTGCCGGTATACTTGAGAACGAAAAGGTGCAGGTCGTTAACATCAATAATGGTGAACGGCTTGAGACATACGTTATCAAAGGTGACAGGGGCTCAGGGTCCGTATGCCTTAACGGTCCCGCAGCGCGTAAAGCAGCAGTGGGCGATGTAGTCATTATAATATCATATGGCAGCATCGACTATGAAGAAGCAAAAACATTCAAACCGAAACTTATCTTTCCCGATACCGATACAAACAAACTGGTCTGATCTTGAAAGACAATATTAAGCAGATAGTGAAGCTGGGCTTTTTTATAAGCCTCAGCGCCATACTCCTGTTCATAGCTTTCCGGAACATAAACTTTTCACTCGTGCTTGAGGAGCTGAAGAATGCCCGCTATTCATGGCTTATAATAGCCCTTGCCGCCTCCGTGCTGGCCTTTATCAGCAGGGCCAGGCGCTGGATACTCCTTGTAAAACCCCTGGGCTACGAGCCCTCACTGCGCTCGGCCTACCATGCCCTTATGACCGGTTACCTTTTTAACTTTGCAGCACCCAGGCTGGGTGAGCTGACAAGGTGCGCGGCACTGGGAAAGAAGGAGAAGATACCGGTGGACAAACTCTTCGGCACCGTCATAGCCGAGAGGGCCTTCGACCTGGTCAGCATGCTTGTTATCATGCTCATTATGATTGCCGGCCGCAGCAGGCTGATGAATTCTTTCTTTAAGGATAATGTCTTCGGTCCCCTGGGCGGTAAGATAGCCTCCACCCTCACCCTGCCGGTGCCGGCAGTGATAATCATACTGCTCTTTATACTGGCAGCGGTCATCATGCTGACAGTGTACCGCAGGAGACTGAAGCAGATAAAACTGCTTGCCAGGATAGGTGATATATTAAAAGGTATATACAGCGGACTTAAGTCCTTTACTGCCATGAAGGACAGGCTCGAATTTATTATACATACCATTATTATATGGTCAATGTATATCATTATGACATGGGCTGTCTTCTATGCCCTCCCCGCCACCTCGCACCTGCAGCTGGCAGATGCCGTATTCATACTGGTGGCAGGCAGCCTGGGGATGGCGGCGCCGGTGCAGGGCGGCATAGGGGCCTTCCACTGGATAGTGTCGCGTGCCCTGAATATCGTCTACGGCATAAACATGGAGGGCGGACTGGCATATGCCACCCTCTCCCATGAGTCACAGTTAATATTAATTGCTGTCCTGGGTACAGTTTCTTTTTTCCTTATCATGGGCAGGAAACAAAAGAAGTACAGGCAACTTGAACAAAGGGAATAATGGCTAAGAGCAAAACAGTTTATGTATGCAGCAACTGCGGCGCCGATTCGCCCAAATGGGTGGGACGCTGTAATGCCTGCGGCGAATGGAACAGCTATAAGGAACAGCATATAGCGGCGGGTAAGAAAGAGCGCGCCTCCTTCACCACAGCTGAGATCAGTCCACAGCTGCTCAACGATATAGAGCCGCTGGAAAAAGACCGCATACGCTCGGGCATGACCGAGACAGACCGCATACTGGGTGGCGGCATAGTGCCCGGCTCACTCATACTGCTGGGCGGCGAGCCCGGAGTGGGCAAATCCACCCTGGTACTGCAGATGGCCATGAAGCTGGAGGGTAAAAAGATATTATACGTATCGGGTGAAGAGAGTGCCGAGCAGATAAAGCTGAGGGCCGGCAGGCTGGGATATATCAATGAGTCGTGTTACATATATTCCGAAACATCACTGGAAGCAATAACGGGCAGCGCCGACACTATTAAGCCGGAACTGATAATAATCGACAGTATACAGACCGTAAGCACGGGACTGCTGGAGTCATCGGCAGGCACCGTAAGCCAGGTGCGCGAATGTGCCGCCATACTGCTGCGCTATGCCAAGCAGACAGGCATACCCCTTATCCTGGTTGGACATATAACAAAGGACGGCAGTCTTGCCGGTCCCAGGACACTGGAGCATATAGTCGATGTGGTGCTGCAGTTTGAAGGCGACAATAAATATATATACCGCATACTGCGCTCACTGAAGAACCGCTTCGGAGCTACTACCGAGATAGGTATCTTCGAGATGCTGTCATCGGGACTCCGTGAGGTGTCCAATCCATCCGAGATGTTTATCAGTCAGCATGATGAGCAGCTCAGCGGCATCGCCATAGCAGCCACCATTGACGGCATACGGCCCTTTATGATAGAGACACAGGCCCTGGTGAGCAGCGCCGTGTACGGCACACCCCAGAGAAGCTCAACGGGATTTGACACGCGCAGGCTCAATATGCTGCTTGCCGTGCTCGAGAAAAGGGCGGGCTTCAGGCTGGGTATAAAGGATGTGTTTATGAATATAGCGGGGGGACTCAAAGTGAGTGATCCCGCAATAGATATGGCCGTTATCAGCGCCGTGCTGTCATCAAACCTGGATATAGCAGTGGAAAAGACAGCATGCTTTGCAGGTGAAACTGGACTCTCGGGTGAGATAAGGCCAGTAAGCCATATAGACCAGAGGATAAAGGAAGCCGCCAGGCTGGGTTTTAAAAAGATCTATATATCGGCATATGCGCGTCCCGGTGCAAGTGCTATCAAAGGTATAGAGGTCGAAAAGATTGGCAAGGTGGAGACGCTGGTCAAAAAACTTTTTGCCTCCTAAAAACGCTCCAGATCATAAATATCCCTGCCTGTATCATCGCCGTTAATATCGTCACAGTCGAGATCCAGGTCAAAGCCCGGAGGCTCATCAAACTCATCCTCAGGCAGCATCTCAAAATCCTCATCGGCATACAGCTTCTGAAGGAAGAGGCCGAAAACCGGCAGTGCCATATTGGCTCCCTGTCCGAGTGTCAGGTTCTCAAAATGAATAGACTGGTCTTCCCAGCCTGTCCATACCCCCGCCACCAGGTTGGGTGTCACACCCATAAACCATCCGTTGGAATTATTCTGCGTGGTACCCGTCTTGCCACCAATAGGTCCGGGCAGCTCATACCTCCATCTCATCCTTATACCGGTGCCCTCATCAACCACCCCCTGCAGCAGGTTAAGCATAAGATAGGCGGTCTCCTCGCTCATTACCTCGTCAATGGAAGGGGTAAAGCGCGATATTATATTATTGTTCCTGTCCTCTACCCTGCTGACAACAATAGGATCGGTAAAGACGCCCTTATTGGCATAGGTACTGAAGGCACCCACCATCTCGTTTACCTTGAGCACCGAGGTGCCCAGGAAGATTGAATTAACTGGCTCTATATACCTCCTGTTAATGCCCATCCTGGCCATTATATCCACCACGGCCTGCGGTGAGAACTGCTTCATCAGCCATGCCGATATATAGTTCTCAGAGTTGGCCAGTCCCCATTTAAGGGTAACCTTCCTGCCATGGTACTCGCGCGGACCGCTGCTGCGGGGCGACCATATCGAGTCTTTATCCTCGAAACGCCTTGGTATATTCTCCACCTTATGACAGGGTGAATAGCCTTCCTGCATGGCCAGGGTATAGAGGAAGGGCTTTATGGTCGAGCCCACCTGCTTGCGCTGCTGGTTAATGGCGTCGTACTTAAAATACCTGAAATCCGGTCCCCCCACATATACCTTTACATGACCCGTCTGCGGATCCATGGCCATCATGGACGAGCGTACAAAACGTTTATGGTAGAGAACAGAGTCGTATGGACTCATAACAGTGTCAATATCCCCTTCCCAGCTGAATACCTTCATAGGCACGGGTGTGTTGAAAACCTTCATTATGGAATCCTCGGAAACACGCCCGGCCATATTTCTGTACCTGTCGGTGCGCCTGACCGACTGCTCCATGATATCGTCAACCTCCTCACCGTCCAGGTCATTGCTGTAAGGAGGGCGCCTGAAGCTCTTTGCCTCCTCGTTAAAGGCAGGCTGCAGATCCAGGGCAAGGTGCTCCTTCAGCGCCTCCTCGGCATATTCCTGCATCCTGGAGTCAACGGTGGTATATATCTTCAGCCCGTCATTGTACAGGTTATAGTTGGAGCCGTCAGGCTTCAGGTTTTTCCTGCACCAGCCGTAAAGAGGGTTATTATTCCACTCATTCCGGGCATCGAGGTACTGGTTCTCCGAGAAGAACATATCACGCTCCGGCTCATAGGCTATCATGGTCTTCCTTATATATTCCCTCAGGTAGGTGGCCAGACCGGTATCATGACCCTCCTCCTTAAAGTCTATCTCTATGGGCAGCTGCTTCAGGGAGTCGGCCCGCTCAGAACTTATATAACCGTATTTGTCCATCTGTGAAAGCACTATATTGCGCCTGCTGAGAGAGCTTTCCGGGTTCCTCTTGGGATTATAACGGATGGGGTTCTTTAACATGCCCACCAGTATGGCCGCCTCCTCGGTATTGAGTGAATCGGGTGTGGTATTAAAATATACAGACGATGCCGAAGTTATGCCCACGGCACTGTATAAAAAGTCGTACTGGTTGAGGTACATGGCTATTATCTCCTCCTTGGTATAGTTCCTCTCCAGGCGTACCGCCGTTGCCCACTCTTTAAGCTTGGCAATGCCCAGACCTATGGAATGGTTTCTTACCGTACCGTCCTGCATCATCTCACGCGTGCGGTACAGGTTTTTGGCAAGCTGCTGTGTAATGGTGGAACCGCCGCCCGAATCCTGTCCCAGCAGAATACTTTTTACCATAACACGTACCAGTCCCCGTATATCAATACCCGAATGGCGATGAAAACGTATATCCTCGGTTGCTATAAGAGCATCGATAACATCCTGCGATATATCATCATAATCCGTCCATGTCCTGTTCTGATGATAAAACTTGCCCAGCAGCACACCATCGGATGAATACACCTCGGCAGCCAGGTTATTCTCAGGGTTCTCCAGCTCCCTGAATCCCGGCATAGGACCGAAAACATCCAGTGAGATAAGCACAAAGACACTGATAACCAAGACAAAGGGGCTGGCAAAAAGGGCCCAGAACCAAATCTTATATTTCCTGTATTTATCTTCTTTATTAGCCATTATGATATCTTATTTCCGCCAAAAGTACTAAATTATAATTAAAGAATTATCCGCTTTATTTTGAACAATGGTACATAAATGCTTTACTTTGTCCGGCTATTTGTGGAATGTAATTAAGATGAACATGAGTGAGAACCTCGTTATTGTAGAGTCGCCTGCAAAAGCAAAAACAATCGAGAAATTTCTTGGAAAAAATTTTAAGGTAGTATCCAGCTTTGGCCATATACGCGATCTTTCAAAAAAAAATATAGGCATTGATATAGAAAACGGCTTTGAGCCCGAATATATTATATCCGATGATAAAAAGAAGGTGGTTAAGGAGCTTAAGAAAGAAGCAGTCGCTGCCTCAACCGTATGGCTGGCCTCTGATGAAGACCGTGAAGGGGAAGCCATAGCCTGGCACCTCAGCCAGGTACTTGATCTGCCGGAGGAAAAAACAAAAAGGATAGTTTTTCACGAGATAACAAAGGAGGCCATAGACAAGGCCATCAGCTCACCCCGCGGCATAGACCTGTCGCTGGTCCACGCCCAGCAGGCACGGCGTGTGCTGGACAGGCTGGTGGGCTTTGAGATATCACCCATACTGTGGAAAAAAGTACAGCCCTCACTGTCGGCCGGCAGGGTACAGTCGGTGGCCCTCAGGCTCATAGTGGAGAGGGAGCGTGATATAATATCTTTTAAACCCGTATCATCATACAGGCTGGCTGCCGAATTCAGGATAGAGGACAGCAGCATAGAAAAGGATAATGACGGGGAGAAGCCGGTACTCAAAGCCGAGGCAGCGGAAAAATTCAGTAAAAGGGATGACGCATACTCCTTCCTTGAGAAATGTGCGGAGGCCGGTTTCAGCATTGATGATATAAGTGTTAAGCCGGGCAGCAGGTCGCCGGCACCGCCCTTTACCACCTCCACCCTGCAGCAGGAGGCCTACAGGAAGCTGGGCTTCAGCGTGGCACAGACCATGTCGGTGGCACAGCGCCTCTACGAGGCAGGTAAGATAACATATATGAGAACCGACTCCACCAACCTCTCATCCATGGCTATGGGCACGGCCGCAAAGCTGATAAAGGAGGAGTACGGTGAGGAGTATGCAAAAGCCAGGCAGTACAAGACAAAAACAAAGGGGGCGCAGGAAGCACATGAGGCCATCAGGCCCACCTATATGGAAAACAAGACGGTGCCGGGCAGCCAGCAGGAAAAGAAGCTGTATGACCTTATCCGTAAACGTACCATAGCCTCGCAGATGAGCAATGCCAGGATAGAGAAGACAAGCATAAGGATAGGCATGTCAAACACAGACATACCCTTTATGGCACAGGCCGAAGTCATCAAGTTCCAGGGTTTTTTGAAGGTGTACCGCGAATCGTCGGACAACGGTAATGAAAACATCAGGGCTAGCGCCACCGTCATACCCCCGGTAAAGGAAGGTATGAACCTGGAGTATAACAGCATCACCGCCATGGAGAAATACAGCAGCCCGCCGCCACGCTTCACCGAGGCCAGCCTGGTAAAGAAGATGGAGGAGCTGGGCATAGGACGGCCCTCAACCTATGCACCCGTCATATCAACCATACAGAACAGGGGCTATGTGGCACGGGAAGACAGGCCCGGTCAGCCACGCAGGATCAATATGCTGACACTGGAGGACGGCAGGATAAGCAAGAAGGAAAAAACGGAAAATGCAGGGCAGGAAAAGTCAAAGCTCTTCCCCAGGGATATAGGTATTATTGTCAATGACTTTCTTGTGGAGCATTTCAGCAATATTATCGACTATAATTTCACTGCCAATATAGAGGTGCAGTTTGATAAGATAGCCGAAGGCAAAAAGGAATGGGACAGGATGCTGGAGGAGTTTTACGGACCATTCCACAAAAAGGTGAGCTCAACACTTAAGGAGGCAGACCGCAAAACAGGGGTCAGGGAGCTGGGCACGGACCCTGCCACAGGCGAGCCTGTATATGTCAAAATGGGCCGTTACGGACCGGTGGCGCAGATGGGCGAGGCCTCCGATGATAAAAAGCCGCGCTTCGCCAGCCTGCGCAAGGATCAGCTGCTGGAGACAATAAGCCTTGAAGAGGTGCTGGAGCTGTTTAAGCTGCCACGCAGCCTTGGTGAGTTTGAAGGAGAGGAAATGGTGGTTAACATAGGCCGCTACGGTCCATATGTAAGACATAAGAACAAGTTCTTTTCACTGAAGAAAGGGGACGACCCCTACGAGATAACAGCAGACCGCGCCATTGAGCTGATAAAGGAAAAGAGGGAGGCCGACAGGAAGAAAGAGATAAAAAGCTTTGGCGACATCTTGGTGCTTAACGGCCGTTACGGACCGTATATATCATATAAGAAGAAAAATTATAAAATACCCAAAGGCACCGATCCAGCCTCACTGACGGAGGAAGAGTGTCGTAAGATCATTGAAAACAACAAGGGCACAGGCAGAAAGAAATAACGGGGGAACAGTGTCCCATCATCGAAAACAATAAGATCGTTAAAGACAACAAAGGCACAGGCAGAAAGAAATAATACCTTACCTATGATAAGCTTAAGTGACTATTTTGACCCGGTGAGCATAGAAAAGCCTCTCTGGTCTCATATGGCTGAACCGGCAAGCTTCTCCCATAACCTGGTTATCAATACCGAGAATAAGCCCGTCAGCAAGCTGGACAAATACCGCATAGCCATAGTGGGTGTGCCTGACGACAGGCGCTCGCCCAACAAGGGATGCGCCGGTGCACCTGATGAGATACGGGCAGACCTGTACCAGCTGTCAAGGCTGCCCGGCAAAATAAAGATTGCCGATATGGGCAATATAAAAAAAACACCATCCTTCGATGATACCCTTGCCGCCCTGTCCGATATAACGGAGTACATGACAGCCAGTGGTACCATACCCCTGGTCATTGGGGGCAGCAGCACACTTATCCCTGCCATGGCAGACAGTATAAAGGGGCGTTTTAACTACGCCGCGGTGGATTCGCGAATAGACTGGGTTAATGAGCGTAAAGAGAAAGACTCCTTCAACTACCTGCCCGATATCATCAAGGCAAACAAAAAGCTTGATAATTTCATTATGATGGGCTACCAGTCGTACCTCAACGACCCCCAGGTGATCAACCGTCTTAAAAAAAGCAATTACGACCTGCAGCGCATGGGTGAGGTAAGAGAATATATACAGGAGACGGAACCTGCCTTTCGCGATTCCGCGCTGGTGAGCTTTGACATATCAGCCATAAGGCAGTCAGATGCGCCCGGCACCTTTGCCCCCCCGGCCAACGGATTCTATGGTGAGGAGATATGCCTGCTGGCAAGGTATGCCGGCCTGTCCGACAGGCTGCAGGCAGCCGGCTTCTTCGAGGTTAACCCCCTGCTCGACAACCGCCGGCAGACAACATCCATGGCCGCACAGATGATATGGTTCTTCCTGGAAGGCTTTGCACAGAAACAGAACGAGTCGGTGCTGCTGGGCAGGGAGAACGGCGGACGCTTTGTTAACTACCACGTAAGCATAGACGGAAGCAGCGAAGACCTGGTGTTTATAAAAAGCAATATCACCAACCGCTGGTGGATAGAGTATACAGACAGCAAAGGCGCTAAACACTATATAGCCTGCTCATATAAGGACTACCTGATGGCAGGGGAAAATGAGATACCACCCAGGTACCTCAGGGCAGTGTCGCGTATCAACTGACCGGCCGCCGGGGAGACGGAGCAAAGAGCTGCCGGATACCACCCGGGCACCTCAGGGCAGTGTCGCGTATCAACTGAAAAAAATCACTTTTACCGCAACATTCCTGCGGCAATCCCGTTAAATTAGTTCAATACCAATAAACAGACTGACTATTGGCTCAATTTTTTAACATTTTTTTTTGAGTATTTTTTTTAAGCATTTTTTTGCCGTGAAATGTATTTTTTGTTTTCTTTACTCATTAAACCTGTATCTGCCCCTGATCGACAAGGGACTGTTATGAAAAAAGGAATTCTGATAATTATGCTGGCAGCATTTTCTACTGCATGGGCCACGGCACAGACCGACCCTGTAAGCAGCCAGTATATGTTCAACCATATGCTCTATAACCCGGGCTCGGCAGGCAGCACCGGTATGATATGCGCCACCGCCATGAACAGGCAGCAATGGATGGGTATGGAAGGAGCGCCCTCTTCAACAGTATTCCATGTCAACGCAGCTGTCAGCCCCTTTAATATCAGGTCGGGTGTGGGACTGACCATTATCAGCGACCAGACAGGCTTCGACAGCGATAACAGCCTGCTGCTGACATACTCATATATAGCACCTGTGGGCAACGGCAACCTGGGGATAGGAGTAAATGCAGGGGTGCTTAATAAAGCAATAGATCCAAGCTGGAGCATACCATCGGGTGATATCTTCGTACCACCCTCAGGTGACCCCCTTATACCTGACGGCAAGGAAAGCCACCTGGCATACGATATGGGCTTCGGCCTGTTTTACCAGGCAGTAGACTATTATGCAGGGCTGTCCGTCACCCATCTGACAGAGCCAAAAATAAAATATACCACAGCCACACCCTTTGTCGCCAGGCAGTACTATGCCACGGCAGGATATACGGTGAGGCTGCCTGATCCCAACTTTGAACTGCTGCCCTCGGCTTTTGCCTTCAGCGACGGAAAAATATTCCAGTTATCCATTAATGCAATACTCAGATACAATAAAAAAGTGTGGGGCGGCGTTTCATACAGAGCAGGCGATGCCCTGTCAGGAATGGTGGGGATTGAACTGTATAACGGTATACGCATAGGATATGCTTATGATTTCCCGATGAACGATATTAGGAAAGCCACTTCAGGCAGCCATGAATTTATGATCAATTATTGCTTTGATCTAAGTCTGGGGAGGAGTTCCAAGCGATATAAAAGTATAAGATTTTTATGATTATTTAAAAAAAATAACTTACTTGCAGTATTAAACTCAGATTGCAATATGAAAAAGGTAATCCTATTAACCCTAACAGTTACAGTACTGATGACAGCATGTGGTCCCGGAAATAACGGGGAGCTCATCGGTGTACAGGGAAGAAAGAAATTTTTTGAACCGGAGCCCTTCGAGATGGCCTTTATCCCTGCCGGTAACTTTATTACAGGTCCGAGCGATCAGGACGCTATGTTCTCCATGAACTCGCTGTCCCGTTCGGTCACCGTCAACGCATTCTGGATGGACCAGACAGAAATAACAAATAACAAGTACAGGCAGTTTGTGTACTGGGTGCGCGACTCTATTCTCAGGACCAAACTGGGTGAGGCAGCCATAGCAGACTTCGAATTCTTCCGTGTGGACGAGGAAGGTAATGAGATTGACCCGCCGGTTATCAACTGGGACGAGGAAATAGATACCGACGTACCGGAGATAGCTGATGTGGTTGAAGAGATGTACTACCCGCCGGGAGAAAGATTCAATAACAAAAAACAGACAGACGTAAGAAAGCTTAACTACAGCTATTTCTGGGTCGACTACCAGCAGGCGGCAAAATCACAGTACAACTATGAGGATGAGCGCTATGAGGGACAGGTAACTGACCTCGACGGTGTGGTGTCTGATGTGCAGGACCGCTCATCATTCATCATGCAGGACCAGGTAAACGTATACCCCGATACCCTGGCGTGGATACGCGACTTCACATACTCATTCAACGAGCCCCATGCATCAATATATTTCTGGCACCCCTCCTTCGATGACTACCCCGTGGTAGGCGTCACATGGAAACAGGCATCGGCCTTCAGCATATGGAGGACAGACTTTATGAATGCCTCACTGCGTGCACAGGGCATGGTAGATGTTCAGAACTACAGGCTTCCGCTGGAGACAGAATGGGAATATGCAGCAAGGGGCGGACTCGACCTGTCTATGTACCCCTGGGGCGGACCATACACAAGGAACTATGAAGGATGCTTCCTGGCTAACTTCAAACCACTGAGAGGCAATTATATAGACGACGGTGCAGCCTATACAGCGGCCGTGGCTTCTTTCGAACCCAATGAATTCGGACTGTACGATATGTCGGGTAACGTGGCGGAATGGACATCATGCGCTTACCACCCCTCATCCTACATCTTTACCCATGATCTTAACCCCGATTACCAGTATAATGCAAAACCGGATGATGATCCCGTACTTAAACGCAAGGTGGTAAGAGGCGGATCATGGAAAGACATAGCATATTTCCTCCAGGTAAGCTCAAGGGACTATGAGTACCAGGATTCGGCCAAATGCTTTATTGGCTTCCGTAATGTAAGAACTTATATAGGTGTTAACTGAGATATATAGAACTAACTTTAAGAAAAAACCCTTAAATACAGGTATATGAGCCTATCAGAAATAGTACACAGTAGCGGCTGGAAAACTTTCATGGCCAAGCTTTACGGCATCGGAGCATCCGTAGTAATCATTGGTGCTCTGTTTAAGATTCAACACTACCCTATGGCAGGTACACTACTGTTTATAGGACTGACTACAGAGGCGATAATATTTTTCTTTTCCGCCTTTGAACCACTGCATGAAGAACCTGACTGGTCACTGGTATACCCGGAACTGACAGGCATAGAAAGCGATGATGAAGAGTCGAGAGCAGGACACTCAGTGCCGCCAAGTGCGCATATGGGAGCAACACCAACCGGCGGAGGCTCGGCAGCACTGGCCAAATTCGATGAGATGCTGGTCAATGCCGATATCACACCCGATGTGTTCGACAGGCTGGGCAAAGGTCTCAAGAAACTGAATAATACAACGGAAAGCCTCAACGCCATGGGCGATGCTACGGCAGCAACAGGCAAATTCGTTGATTCGGTGGAAAAAGCAGCGGACACGCTTAGTTCATCAACAGAGAACTACGCCAAAAAAAGCGGTGACCTTGAGTCATCACTCGAAAAACTTGAGCACTCATACCACAGCACTGCCAAAATAATAAACGAAACAGGCAGCAGCTATCGCGATATGACAGAGGCACTGTCTCAGATAGAAGGCAGCAGCAAGTCATACCAGGATCAGCTGGAGTCAGTCAACAAAAACCTCTCGGCCCTCAATGCCGTGTACGAGCTGCAACTGAAAGGCGCCAATGAACAGGTCAAAGACACAGAAGAGATGATGAAAGGTGTAAACGGCATGCTGAACGACCTGAAGCAGTCAGCTGATGAAGCCACCAGGTACAGGACTGAAGTAAGCAAGCTGAATGAAAACCTGGCATCACTTAACTCAGTGTATGGAAATATGCTGTCAGCAATGAATGTTAAATAGAGCAGACCTTTAACCAAACTCACTCCAGAATATGGCTCACGGAAAAGAAACCCCGCGGCAAAAAATGATCGGTATGATGTACCTGGTGCTGACAGCTATGCTCGCACTGAACGTATCGAAAGATGCCGTGGAAGCATTCAAAAATGTTGATAAGGGTCTTACAAAAACCGTTGTCAACTATGAAAAAAAGAATAATCTGACGTATGAAGAATTCGACAGAGCAGCATCCGAGAATCCCGTTAAGGCCGGACCATGGAGAAACAAGGCATACGAGGTGAAGGAAAGAGCCGATGAACTCTTTGAATACGTAAAAGACCTGAAAATAGAAATAATAACCACCGTTGAGGGAGAAGACACTGATGCAGTAGATGGAAGAGAAGTCCTTATCGAGCATGTGGAAAAGATAGATGAGAATAATGTGCCCTCCGAAATACTGATAGGCTCGGATGAAGGAGGTAAGGCCAATGACCTGCGGGCACTGCTTAACGATTACAGGGAGTTTCTTATCGAGACAATAGACGGCAGAAATGTAGCGGTTGAACAGTCAGTGAGCGAGAGTCTCAATACTGAAGACGGCAGGGCACCCGACGGGTCCGTTGAAAGATGGGAGAACAACACCTTCCAGGCACTGCCACTGGTGGCTGTCATTACCATGCTGTCAAAGATACAGGTTGATGTGAGAAACGCAGAGACAGATGTGCTTAATTTCCTCTATGACCAGATCGATGCCTCCTCTTTTAAATTCAACAAGATAGAGTCAACGGTGCTGGCCAAATCCAGCTATGTGATGCGGGGCAACACCTACGAGGCTGAAATATTCATTGCTGCATCCGATACAACAAAGAAACCGGAAATACTGATAGGCAACTATACTACAACACCCAATGCCGACGGTACAGTAACATACGAGATGACAGGCGACTATGAACAGCTTGAGATTAATGAACAGGGACGCGGGGTGTTCAGGAGACAGGCAAGGTCAGTGGGTACGCAATCATATAAGGGACTAATTAAGATGACGGCACCCGACGGCACAGAGGTGGCATACCCCTTCGAGGAATCATATAACGTGGGAGCACCCAATGTGATAGTGTCGGCAACAGGTATGAACGTGCTGTATGCCGGTATCGAGAATCCAATAGATATATCAGTGCCGGGCGTGGCATCCAACCTTATACAGGCAACCATGACCAACGGCACTATTAATCGCGGAAGCGTACAGGGATACCGCGGCGAATGGGTGGCCAGCCCGGAGCAGGTGGGACAGACAGCTACAGTTAACGTCAGCGCCACAGTCGACGGTGAAAGGATGAGGCTGCCGGGCTATGAGTTCAGGGTGCAGAGGATACCCGACCCCATAGCCCAGTTCGCGGGTACCACCGAAGGAACAGTGGCTAAAAATATTGCTATGGCACAGCCGGGTGTCTTCGCAGTGCTGGAAAATTTCCAGTTTGACCTGAGCTATACCGTAACACAGTTTACAGTATCCATACAGACACAGGGTGGGTTTGACAGGAACGAGACATCAAACAGCGCCAGGCTTACACAGGCACAGAGAGGCCTGATAGAATCACTTAACAGGGGGCAGAAACTGTCAATAACAAACATCAGGGCCGTTGGTCCCGATAACACACCAAGGAGCCTGCCACCGGTAATATTAACGATAAATTAAAAACAACATAGGATCATGAAAAGATTATTTCTTCTTGGATTAGTTGTATTGCTTTTTTCATCCGCCGGCTTCAGCCAGTCTTTCGGCGATATATATGAAAAATCAATAGACAATAACGAGGCAATACCATATCCGTTCCTCAGGGAGGCCGATGTGGCCTGGTCTAAGCGTATATGGAGGCTGATAGACTTGAGAGAGAAGATGAATCACACTCTTTATTACCCCATAACAGAAAGGCCCGACGGCAGGCAGAGCCTGATGAACGTCATACTGGGCGAGATAAAAGCGGGTAACCTCAATGCCTACGACCCCAATGCAATGAATGTGAGTGTCACATACTCAGATATAGAGGCCAATATGGGTGGAGGGGCTGACACTACGCAGATACCCGATATGCAGGGGGTGATGCGGGATACCGTAATATACAGCGAGCCCCAGCCTGAAGACATAAAGCAGCTGATGATACTGGAGGAATGGTATTTCGATAAGAAACATTCACGCATGGATGTAAGGATAATAGGCATACAGCCCATCAGGGTCTTTATGGATGAGCAGCTGGGACGTATGTCACGCGTGCAGCTCTTCTGGATACGCTTCGAGGATTTCCGCGACACCTTTGCACAGCATGAGGTGTTTAACCGCTTCAATGATGCCCAGCGTCTATCATTTGATGATATATTTATGCAGAGAAGGTTTGCCAGTACCGTATATGCTGAATCCAATGTGTATGACGACAGGCTTATCAACCAGTATAAGACAGGTAAATCAGCCCTCTATGAAGCAGAGAAACTGGAGAATGAGCTGCGTGTCTTTGAACATGACCTGTGGGAATATTAACCACTAAATAATTTACTCTCACCTTACGATGGCGCGGACCGGCTGGTCCGCGTCTTTTTTTTATACCCCCCTGTTATATATAGCTATCACCCATCTTATCCCTTATGTCCTCTATATACTGCTTTATATCCTGCTCCTCACTGCGCTTTACTATAAGCAGCACATCACCGGCATCAACAACAATATAGTCTTTCAGTCCCTGCACTACTGCTATCTTACCCTCCGGCAGCTTTATAATACTGTCCTTCAGCTCATAAGCAAACACTTTATCCATATCCCCGGTATTGCCGTTAGCATCCCGGCTGTTGTGCTCGCTCACCGAGCTCCATGTACCCAGGTCAGACCAGCCGAAATCAGCGCAGCGCACATATACATTATCCGCCTTCTCCATTATCCCGTAATCAATGGATATGCTGAAACACTCTGAATAGATCCTGCTGATAACATCCTCCTCCTCTGATGATCCAAGCTTATCCCTGTGCATATCAAACACAGTGTATATATCGTTAAGGTAAAGTTCAAAAGAGCTCATTATAGAGCGCACCTGCCAGAGAAAGATGCCCGAGTTCCAGTAAAAATCACCGCTTTTGAGAAACACCTCAGCCAGTTCACGGTTAGGCTTCTCGGTAAAGGTCTTGACCTCCATCACGCTGTCATAGCCCTCTTCCTTCTTCTTCTTATTGGCCTGTATATAACCATAACCCGTCTCGGGCCTGTCGGGCTTCATCCCCAGGGTAAGCAGCACATCCCTGCTGCCTGCAAACTCAAAACCTTCCTCTATCACTTTCCTGAACTCATCCTCATCCTTTATATGGTGGTCGGCCGGACTCACAAGCATAACAGCCTCCGGATCCCTTTTATATATCCTGAAAGCCGCATAGGCAATGCAGGGCGCCGTGTTGCGCCGCATGGGCTCGCTCAGTATATTCTCAGCGGGTATATCCAGCTGCTCACTCACTATGTCGCGGTAACTTTCGTTAGTTACCACCATTATGTTCTCGCGCGGACATAAACCGTCAAAGCGTCTTACGGTCTCCTGCAGAAGGCTCGACCCGGTATTCAGTATATCAAGGAACTGCTTGGGCTTAACATCGCGACTGAGGGGCCAGAAACGTGTTCCCGCTCCCCCGGCCATAATAACTATATACCTGTTTTTCATCAATTTGAGTACTTGTTATATTTTAACACAAATATAGTAAAAATACCTACATTGAAGACGATGATATTTTTTAGTACTTTTATGCCTGATAGTAAATTTATGCAACTGATAGCTTATATAGGCAGGTACTTCATTCTTCTCTCGGCAATATTCAAAAGACCCGAGAAGCACAGGGTATATCACAGGCAAATGCTCAGCGAAATTATTAACCTGGGTGTTAACTCAATAGGCATAGTGGTGATAATATCATTCTTTATGGGGGCGGTGATAACCCTGCAGACAGCATATAACTCCTCCAGTCCACTGCTGCCCCGCTACCTGGTGGGACTGGGTTGCCGCGATGCAATGATCCTGGAGTTCTCCTCAACAATCATAGCTCTTATACTGGCCGGCAAGGTGGGCTCACATATAGCATCGGAGATAGGCACCATGAGGGTGACAGAGCAAATCGACGCCCTCCATATCATGGGTGTCAACACAGCCTCTTACCTTATACTGCCCAAGCTGCTGGCCACCCTTGTCTTCAACCCTTTCCTTACCCTTATAAGCATCACTGTGGGCATAGGCGGCGGATGGCTGGCAGCCGTATCAACGGGCACGGTGTCATCGCAGGACTTTATTTACGGCATACAGTACTCTTTTGTGCCCTACTATGTCACCTATTCACTGATAAAAACACTTGTCTTCGCCTTTATCATAAGCACCGTATCAGGATACCAGGGTTATTATGTCTCGGGCGGATCGCTGGAGGTGGGGAAGGCAAGCACACGCGCCGTAGTGTACAGCTGTATACTGATATTGCTTTTTAACCTTATCCTAACCCAACTGCTACTGTCATGATCAGAATTAAGTCCGCCAGCAAATCCTTCCAGGGCACCAGGGTGCTTGATAATGTATCAGCCGACTTTGAGGCCGGCACCACCAACCTTGTGATAGGACGCAGCGGGTCCGGCAAAACGGTGCTGCTGAAAGCTATCGTCGGACTCCTGGAGCTGGACAGCGGTGAGATATGGTACGATAACACACGCTTTGACAATATAGGTATGAAAGGGAGAAAGCCCATACGAAAGGCTATAGGCATGCTCTTCCAGGGCAGCGCCCTGTTCGACTCCATGACGGTGCAGGAGAATGTAATGTTCAAGCTTGATATGTTCACCGATATGAGCATGGCGGAGAAAAAAAGGAGGGTAGACTACTGTCTCGACCGTGTGGATATAAGTGATGCCAACAGCATGCTGCCCTCCGAGCTGTCGGGCGGCATGAGGAAAAGGGTAGCCATAGCCAGGGCCATAGCCCTCAACCCGCGCTATCTCTTCTGCGATGAGCCCAACTCCGGTCTCGACCCTCTCACCTCCATAGTTATCGATAAGCTGATAAAAGATATAACGGAAGAGTTTAAGATGACCACCATAGTCAACACCCACGATATGAACTCAGTAATGGAGATAGGCGAAAAGATCATCTTTATATCAGAGGGAGTAAAATACTGGGAGGGCACAGCCAGTGAGGTGATGCGATCAGACAGTGAGCCACTCAATGATTTTATCTTTGCCGGCAAGATGGCCAGGCAGCTCAAAGATCAGTCTTCATCATCATCATCAAGCTCCTCGTAGTCCACATACTCACCCATATCACGCGGAAAACCTTTTTTATCAGTACTGCCACGCACATCAGTGCCATCATCAGACTTACCCTTCTTTCCGCCACCCGTCAAAAAGCGGCCCACAGCGCTGACAACAAGGTATATCAATAAGCCAATTAATAATAATCTAAAAAACACGCTACCTCCTTATTCAACCAGCATCGGTGTATCGGCCATCCTTTTGTTTGTCCTGCCAAAAAGCAGGTTAAGGCCAAACCTCAGATTAATATAATCAAGCCGCTGCGGTATGGTCACCACATCAGCCCCGTTATTCTCCCTGAACTCTATCCATGAAGCCGGTATCTGGTCAACAACCATATATAACTGCAAAGGACCGCCCCTAACACCAAAGCCGAAACCGAAATTATTAAAGCTCCTGTTGGTCATGGTATAGCTGAGGCTGGTAGATAGTACATCGCCTGCCAGCAGGGTGCCTGACAATGTCAGCGACTCCCTCACACCCATGCCCATGGTGGTACGCGAGAGCACACCCAGCGACAGGTAGTCGAGGGGCTGGTAGCTGGCAGCAAGGTACAGCTTGGCCGGCAGGCCTGTGGTATACCCTTCCTCGCTGTTTGCAAATTCGAAAGTATTGAGCAGTGAGTCGCCAAACTCCTCCAGTATAAGGTCCATATCCCTGTCGCCGGTAATGGCATCCGACACATCAATACCGTCAAAGGTGAAGTTATTGGTGGCACGGAAAACAAAGGATTCCCTGCCCCATCGCATATAGCCCAGGTCGATAATGCTGGCGGAGAGATGCAAATTATCCATCAGCATATATTCGACTCCAAGATCAATGCCCATACCGAAATTTTTGAAGCTGGGACCTATTTCCCCGAAACCAGCATTCTCACGGAACATAATACTGTCTATGAAACCGTCCTCATCAAGGGCCACATCAAAGGGTCCGCCCAGCCTGAGCTCAACAACGCTGTTCAGGGTATGTGAATAATCATCGTGTACCTGCAGCTCCAGCTCTTCAGCCATCAGCGAGGCACTCATCGCCCCCTGCATCAGCTTCAGGCGTCCGCCCACACGCAGCCTGTCCGTGATATTCCTCGAAAGGCCTACATGTGTCTGCAGGTAGGCCTGTGCCTCCATGCCCATACCCGTCAGGTCAACAGAAGAGCCTGTAAAGCCTTCATTGCCCTCCAGCGCCAGGGTGAAAAGGTCGGCAGGCAACCTGGCCCTGCCCATCCCTTTGGCTGTAAGACCAAGGTCAAGCCACCAGTCTTCTGCCACGGTAAAGCCCACACCCAGCAGCTGCACACCCATCTCGCCCGAAACAAAAGCCTTGTTGCCTATCCTCCTGTAAAAACGGTCGCGGTCATAGTCAGGATGCAGTATGGTCATAATGGAATCGCTGCCTTCCATGGTTTGAAAGATATTACCCACATTAAGCAGGTTATTGCTCATACCCATGTATATATCAGACAATGCCGGCAGCCCTATATATACATTAGCCCCGGGCCTGAAGGCCGGGTTCAGCTGCGAGGATTGCGGTATTCTGAGGAAATACTGGGTCTGTATATGCTGTGCCATGAGGCCTGATGCCATAAGGAGCATTCCGGCCACCAGTATTGCTTTTCTTATTTTCTTAGTCATCATAATCATTGCTCTTCTGAGTTAAAGTTAAACTTCAGTCCCGCCTTCAGCCTTACCGCTGCCTTGAACAGAATGCTGTAATCGGAATATATCCTTACATCCTTTGTGCCGTTATCGGTGGTGTTAAGGATGAAGGTGAAGATAATGTTGTCAGCCAGCTGTGCAGCATCGAGGAAGCTGCGGGTAAACTCTATATCTGTGGTGCCTGTGCCCGGCTCCGTAACCCTGCCATCGGCATCAACAGGGGCTGCCATAAACAGCTCACCTGTGTCCAGTGTCTCCAGCACCGTCATCGAGGTAGAATCATACAGCTCTATCATCACCGACACATCGAGGGGGAAGCCATTCTCCATATAAAGGCTGAACTCCAGCTCCTCAAGGTCCTGCAGCGGATCATCCTCACCCGGATCAGTCGCCATGAAGTTATCCACCGTATCCGAGAGCTGCAGGCTGGCTATCCTGAACTCCATAGGCACCTCCACCTCCATACCGGCAATAAAACGGCTGTCGCCGAAAATGATATTGTCAAGGGTTTCTCCATTGGGATTAACAGCGGCGGAACCATAAAACTCAATCTCATAAGGCAGCATGGATATAAGCTCGGGCAGACTTGAATTATCCCTGTCAATAACAAAGGATGAGCTTATGTCCCTGTTGTCAGCGTCTGTGGGATAGTCAAGATCTACCGGATCCCTCTCAAGCGCTATCTCCTCCTCATCATTCATTCCCTTTACCTCGGTATTGACCCTCATGGGCATGCCAAAGGAATTGAGGTAGTTAACCGTGATGGACGGGTCGGAGATATGTATTGATCCGCTCAGCCTGGAGAACAGGTCCTCCATACCCAGGTCCAGGGTGTCTCGCGACATCTCCTCCGTGTACTGACCGAAATAGCCTGTCAGATAATCAAAATCAGGCTCTTCAAACTCAACATTTATCCTTACACTGTCTGAAGGATCATATAAGGCCGGTTCCTCCGGCACCGTTATCTCGTACTCCAGGGGCAGCCGGTTATAGGGCTGGTCCAGGTCAGTACCAAAATCCAACAGGGCATTGTCCAGGTCTATCACCCCCGTAGTTACATCGTCAGCAGCTATGTCTATGGTCATATCCAGCGCGGTGCCTCCCATGTCAACACTGGGAGCGGTGAGGTGTATGCGCGTATCAAAGGAGGCCCATGATGTAAAGCTGTAGGATATCTGTCCACCGCTCACCTTCATGGTCCTGAGCTTTATATCCTCGCCCGGCTCTATATCCAGGGTGTCGTACACTGTGGGTATTAAATGTGATAATACCGGTATGGTATTCTCATAAGTCTCTCCCGGAAAGGAGGTATAGAAATCATCCAGCCCGAAATTAATGACCGAGTCTTCCCTGAATACCAGCTTCAGGAGCTCATTATCAAAAACAAGTGTGTCGTTGGGCTCAACGATATCGCTGAGTGTTACCTCCCCTTTCACTGCGCTCATCACCAGCCCGGGATTTAGGGCTGCCTCACCCGACAGCATATCCATATCATATGTCTCTTTGACACATGAGGACAGCAGCAGGAAAGAAACCAATACAATAAATACTGTTTTGCGTCTCATCATTTTGTCCTTTCTTTATCTTGTAAGCTCATAATTATATAAAAAACTGTCGCTACCACCTGTTACCAGGTTATAGCTGCCTTCACTGCCCAGCCTTCCAACGGAGAAAGGTGTGGTGCCGCTGAGCGGAAAGCCTTTAAGGTCCCGGCCCCTCTCATCTATTAAATGAATGGTATTGGATGAAGGGTTCACGTACCCAAGCTTTTTGTCAACAGACGAAAATTCCAGCCCGTAGGGTCCAGTTATATCATCACTGCCCGTATTCAGGCTGAACATGCGGCTTCTGTCATTATCATATGCATATATCCTGCCCCCGTCAAAAAAGATATATTCACCCTGCCCGTCGGCGTCAAGGTCAAAATATTCAAAAACAGGGTTATCAGAAAAATCATTAAGGCTGTATGTTGTTACCTCCCCATTGAAGTTAACTCTCTTCACCGATCCGTCATCCGAGGCCAGAACCATCTCAGGGCTGGTGCCGGTGGTGAGCCTGAGGCTTGAATTGCCTGAGCGCGACACCTGCTCTTTCATGTCAACCCTCACATTGCCCCGGCGGTTAAGGATATACATATTATTATCATCATTTACTACCAGATAGTCCTTTCCCGATACCCTGAAAAATTCGACCTCATTGCTTACAGCACCCGTTGTCCTGAACTGGTTCCAGCCTTTAACCGTGCTGCCTGTCTTGTCATAGGCATACACCTTATGGTCACTGCCGCAGATAAAAAGCCTGTAATCCCTGTTATTCTCATAGTCAAACAGGGCAAGCCCGTTGGTGGCAGGCGACCTGAGCTGAACGGGGTACCTCTCAACATAATTGCCGTTACGGTCGAGCAGGTGCAGGTAATTCTCCGTGGCAAACAGTATCTGCAACTTGCCGTTCTTATAATAATCAATCACCCACGCCTTACCCTTTATAGCCTCAGCCGCAGGCCTCTTCCACAGTATCCTTCCGGCCGAATTAATAAGGTAAAGCTTATTATTGAGGTCCTGTATGAAAATCTCTTTGCCCCCGGTATAATGGTTGGTGAAGAACAGCGGCTTTGAGGCAGCCACCGTATCCAGCAGGCTCTCCCACACTGCCCTGGCCTCCTCCCTCACCTCAGGCCTGTACATCACCGAAAGGGTATTATACAGCATATCATTGCTGGAGACAAACTGGTATCCCACAGCCTGCAGCTTGCTCAATGATTCCTTATTTCTTTCCAGTCCTTTCACTATATCCTCCTTTAACACTCCTTCGAGCAGGGGTATTATCTTTGACGGTACACAGTACAGGTAATAACCTGCACTGCTGGGCATGGTGCTCTCAAACTCACGATATAACAGGTCGTTTGCCAGTGTCCTGTTAAGTATATTATCATAGATGAATTTTGAAAGGGCACCGTCCGTATTACTCAAGACGAGCAGACCATCATAAAAGGTTGCATATCTGCTCTCAAGAAAACCACCGAAGCTGCCTCCCAGTATGGCACCCATTTCATCCTCCGGCAAGCTGTATATTATATATTCGGTTTCGGCATCAGGCTTATAGCTTATAATATGCTCACCGGCATCCCGGGTATTGCGACTGTAATAGCTGTCAAGCTCCTCCGCAAAGGCTTTCTCCGTGGCATTGCTGCCCCTGAGATCAAAAAGCATCAGCTTATTCTTTTCCGCCTCCTGCCCCTGTATATCGAGATGCACCCTTGCCATCTCACCTGTAAGCTGGCTTTTGAGTATATCGCTTATATACCTTGTCTCCCCGTCCGCATTCACAGCTCCTTCACCGGCACCGCCGGTCATTATCTCGAACATGGCCGCCCCGGCAGGTATATACCTGTATATATCAAATGAACCCGGCTCCTGCTCCCTGTACCTGTATAAGGTCTGCTCCGGTTCATCAGCCTCTATATAACCGCTCAGCACAAATCCCTCCTTCTTCAGGTACAGGTCGGCCTCCAGGCATGATGCCAGTGAGGGCACCGACGATGCCGGTCCCCCCTCGCCGGCTGTCAGCAATGACACTATCCTGGGCATATTCTCAAAGATAAGGAAGAGCTTGTTCGCATTTCTGCCTGCAGCAGCTGCTACCGGCTCAAAACCCTGCAGGTCGCGTATACCCGTCTCCTGGCCCAGCTGCCTGATACCGGCCTCAACCAGTATATGCGAGGGACTGCTGATAATGATGCCCCGGGTAAGAGATATGCTTAAGACGGGATCAGCTTCACCCGCTGCCTTCAGCTCATATACATTGCTGCCCGCGTATTCCTTCTCAGTATACCTGTATCCCGGTATCCCGTCCAGCAATGAGCGTATATGCTTGTCACGTATCTCCGGTAAGGCGGCAAAGGCAAAGAAAGGAGTGAGCCTGTCGCGTCCCATAAGGTGTATGGAGATAAGAACGGGATTATTGCCGGCCAGCTGCCTGAGCTCACGGCTGTGAGCCAGGGAGTCTATAAGGTCTATGGAAGAGCTTAAACTGTTCAGCTCCGGTATCTCCGACATGCCTGCTATCAGTTCATTATCGCCGGCCAGCGATGCAAAGAGCCCGGGCATATCAACAGCCTCAATGATAATGCCCGCATCAAGGGGTATGCTGCCATATGGACTGCTGGCCCATGCCCTCTGCCTCTGCTGCAGAAACCAGGCAAGAACAGCCATCCCGGCAAATAATAAAGCTATAACTATTATGGTCCACCGTTTCGACACCTGGGCTGCTTTTTTCTGTTTTTTTTACTGAACCAAAATTAATAAATAATTCATGACTTACCATATAGCAATAACAGTAGTTAAAAAACTAAAATCCCGGCCCTGCATTATGCAATAAAGCAGCCACCTGTTAAGCGCCCCCGGCAATCCCGGCAGCCATAAAGATCCGGAGAAAGACAGCTCATGTTTTAAATCCTCTGCCTTTATAACATGCATACCCGGCATTCTGTCTCATAACATCCTGCCCCTTCATAACACTGGTACGGTTTTTGTTTTTATCAAGCGAATAATATTACAGCCTGGAATATGAAGAAAGTTTTTCTGTCACTTATTATTATAATAGGTGCAAATGCCTTTTTGCATGCACAGACAATAACAGTCATTGATGCAGAAGACAGAAAGCCGGTGAAGAATGTGGCGGTCTTTAATGAGAATAAGAACCGCTTCGGGTATACCAGCCTCTCGGGTGAATTCAGGATAGATAACTTCCGCCCCTCAGATAAGATATATTTCCAGCATCCCTCATACGAAAATATTTCTCTTACACGGGAGCAGCTTGAAGCCATGGATTACAGCGTTATGCTGCAGCACAAGACCTTTGAGATAGATGAGTTTGTCGTTTCAGCCAGCCGCTGGGAGCAGGACAAGAACGAGGTGCCCAATAAGATAAGTCCCATACGTAATGCCAACGTTGAGTTTGTTAACCCGCAAACGGCAGCCGACCTGCTGGGCATTTCCGGCGAGGTATATGTGCAGAAGAGCCAGCTGGGCGGAGGGAGTCCCATGATAAGAGGCTTTGCCACACACAGGGTGCTGCTGGTGGTTGACGGCGTGCGCATGAATAATGCCATCTTCAGGGAAGGGAACCTGCAGAACGTAATATCCGTCGACCCCAATATTATAGATAACACCGAGATAGTGTTCGGTCCGGGTGCCGTGATGTACGGCAGCGATGCCATAGGCGGCGTAATGGATTTCCACTCAAAGAAAGCACTGCTCTCAACAGATGATAAGGTAAATATTAAAGCCGACGCCATGGCCAGGGTGTCAACAGCCAATAATGAGAAAACAATGCATGCCGATATCAATGTGGGGGGCATGAAGATGGCCATGCTGGCCAGCTATACCTTTTCCGGCTATGAGGATCTCAGGATGGGGAGATTGGGTAACGAAAGTTACCGGCGTTTATACTACCAGACAAGGCATGGCAATACAGATATGATGGTGCCTAACCGTAGCCCCAACCTGCAGGTGCCGTCAGGATACGACCAGCATAATATATCGGCCAAAATAAGGTTTCAGCCTACGGAGGAGCTGAATATAAACCTGATAAATCATACCGGCATATCATCTGACATACCGCGCTATGACAGGCTTATGCAGTATGCCGACAGCACACTGCGCTATGGCGAATGGTACTATGGTCCCCAGAAATGGATGATGAATAATGCCACGGTGGAGTGGAAGCCGGAAAACAGGCTCTTCGATGCCCTGAAGGTGGTGGCTGCCCACCAGGATTTTGCCGAGAGTCGCCACGACAGGAAATTCAATAATGATAATATACGTGAGCGCTATGAGGAGGTGACAGCCCTGTCGCTGAGCGCCGACTTCGAGAAGGAACTGGGCAATAAGCTGCTGTTCTACGGACTCGAAGCAGTGACCAACGATGTTAACTCAAGAGGCAGAAGCCGTAATATAATAAGCGGAGAGATATCACCAGCAGCAAGCCGTTATCCTGACGGCGACAACCGCTATAACTCCTTTGCAGCATACAGCGGCTTTAAATATTCAGCCTCGGAAAAAGTGTTTATTAACGGCGGACTGAGGTATAACTATACCACCCTGCACTCAACATTCGAAGATAACAGCTTCTATAACTTCCCCTTCGATGAGATAAACATAGATAACGGAGCCCTCACCGGCTCACTGGGTGCAGTATGGCAGGCAGATGAAAAAACAAAGCTCAATATCAATGCCTCAACAGGATACAGGGCACCCAATGTGGACGATGCCGCAAAGGTGTTCGACTCGGAGCCGGGATTCGTAGTGGTGCCCAATCCCGGACTAAGATCAGAATATGCCTGGAATATAGATATGGGGATGACACGCGAACTGTTCGATATACTGCACCTTGAGCTTACAGGCTTTGTCACATGGCTCGATAATGCCATGGTACGCCGCGAATATACCTTTAACGGCGCCGACTCCATTGAATACCAGGGCGAGATGAGCAGGGTGCTGGCCATAGTCAACGCAGGCAGCGCCACAGTATGGGGAGGGCATTTGAGCATGCAGCTGTCGCCCATGAGAAACCTGAGGATAAAGTCAAATATGAATATAACAAAAGGAACTGATAATGAAGGTGTGCCCTTCAGACATGTTCCGCCAGCATACGGGTCAACACATATAATATATGAGAACAAGGAGGTGAAGATAGACCTTTATGCTGTATATAACGGTGAGATGTCATACGAGGATATGGCTCCCTCGGAAAGAAGTAAAACACATATGTACGCCAGCGACGATAATGGCAATCCCTACTCACCCTCATGGTTCACCTTCAATATGAAAGTCTCATACCAGGTAGGCAGGTCAGTTATCATCAATGCAGGCATAGAGAATATACTCGACTACAGGTACCGTCCCTATGCCTCGGGCATAGCCGCACCCGGACGCAATTTAATTATTGCACTCAGAATGAAAATATAAGCTGCTGCCACCTGTCTGGTCATCCACAGCAAAAGTGTCAAAGCCGCTGAAGATCTTTGTTCCGTCACCACTCAGCTCCTGGTTTTTCAAAAAAGCCGCCAGCCAGAACTTATCTGATTATTGCTATATTTAGCAAAAAAAATTTACGGTATGAAGAAAATCACCCTTCTCATTACAGCAACAGCCATATCATTATTATTAATTATATCATGTGCCGGACCTGATGACGACAACAGCACCAACACCGGCATGCCCGACACACCAGATTCCTCGCTGACGAGGGGACCGGAAAAAGGATCGCTGGTGATAGTGGGCGGCGCCATGCGCGACACCGCCATCACCGACCGCTTTATCGAGCTGGCAGGGGGACCGGATGCAGCGATAGTGGTGGTGCCTACAGCCTCAGGGGCTGAAGAGATGGATGAGGAGAGATATACCCGCTTCCTTACAGCCCGTGGAGCAAGCGATGTGACCATGCTGCATACCTACGACTCGCTGGAAGCATGCAAACCCGGATTTGCAGATACGCTGAAAAGGGCATCGGGACTCTGGTTCACAGGGGGCAGGCAGTGGCGCATAGTGGACGCATATGCAGGCACACCAGTGCAGAAAGAGATGGAGAAGCTGCTGCAGCGGGGCGGCGTCATAGGCGGATCATCGGCCGGAGCCACCATACAGGGCAGCTACCTGGCCAGGGGTGATACAAAGACCAATACAATAATGATGGGCGACCATGAAGAGGGTTTCGGATACCTCAGCTCCTCGGCAATAGACCAGCACCTGCTGGTGCGCAACAGGCAGCACGACCTGGTGGAGATCATAGAGGCACATCCTGAGCTGCTGGGCATAGGTCTGGATGAGAATACCGCCGTGATAGTGCAGGGCGATGAGATGGAGGTCATGGGCCAGAGCTTTGTGGCTATATATGATCACAAACTGTGGACCCCTGATGATAATGGGGAATCATTACCCAATGACGGGACATTTTTCCTGCTGAGGGCCGGCGACAGGTATAATGTTCATACCCGTAAAGTAACAGAATGGAGCGGAGGCAGAAGCCGCAATATCTTTGCACAGCCCGATACAACAGATAGTGCAGGGGATCATAAATAAAAATCGCAGCAGGACATTGGTAAAGAATGGCAGATCATTGGTAAAATCGCAGCAGTAAACACCTGAATAACTGGTATATACTGTTTTATGGTGACAGCCATCATCAAAAATATATGATAAATGTTACCCCTTTTGATGAGCTAAAACACTGGTGAAATTTGGTAAATGTACAAAATACACCTATTTTTACATTAAATATTAAGCCGTGCCTCAGAGCCGGCAGGAATGACTTCATGACCAGGTCATTCCGGAAGTATAGGGGGAAGGCGGTCAATGGTTCTTTACAAGAGTTAGGTTTATTTCTATATGGATTCCAAATCCATTTCATTTCCATTCGACAGTCTGGTTGTTAGGGTTTGCGACCGCCTTTCTTTCTTTAAAAAAATGGGGATAACTGTAAAAAGATAGGGGTTAATAATTACAGTAAAAAGAGCAAATAGATGTTTGGCACACTATTTGCTCTTTTGTTAGTACACAGGCAATCTTCAATATATCCCTATAAAATGGGCAGCCAGGTAAGCAAAATTACCTGGCTTTTATTTTTTATACCAGCCAGCTGTACAGGCGGAGGCAGGCAG
>JAWLFR010000005.1:2792-16657 GCA_041685495.1 Bacteroidales bacterium | reverse complement strand
GCGGAGGCAGGCAGTTCATCCGCAGGTGATCTGAATGGCTGAATACTTTGAATAATCAGAATGAACGGTAACCGATAATCTCCCTCACATCCCTGAGGGTACGGCCGGCACTCTCACGTGCCTTCTCCGCTCCTTCCCTTACAACCTTACCAAGGTAAATATCATCTGACAAAATTTCATTGATCCTCTCCCTGATGGGAGATGTAAAGCTTATAATATCTTCGGCCAGCTGTTTTTTCATATCACCGTAGCGTATATCACAGTTCGCATACTGCTCCCTGAAGGTAGCCGCAGTGGCCGGACCTGACATAATATCCATCAGGGTAAAAAGATTTTTGACAGCCTCCGATGGTTCCTGTCCGGGTTTATCCGGACCGGCATCGGTAACGGCGCGCATCACCTTTTTGCGTATCGTCTCAGGATCATCCGACAGGTATATACCGTTGCCCTCACTCTTACCCATCTTACCGCTGCCATCGAGTCCGGGTATCTTCACCAGCTGCTCCCCGAAATTATAGGCATCGGGCTCAGGGAAGTAGTTAACACCATACATATTATTAAAGCGCCGGGCAATCTTACGGGTCATCTCCAGGTGCTGCTCCTGGTCCTTGCCCACCGGCACCTTATTGGCCCTGTGTATAATAATATCAGCTGCCATAAGCACAGGATAGGTCAGCAGTCCCGCATTGACATTGTCAGGCTGCTTCCGTACCTTCTCCTTAAAAGAAGCGGTGCGCTCCAGCTCACCCACATAGGCATTCATATTAAGCAAAAGGTAGAGCTCGCTCACCTCCGGCACATCGCTCTGTATAAACAGCGTGGCTACCTCAGGGTCAATGCCGCAGGCCAGGTACTCGGCCATCACCTGCCTTATGTTGGAATGAAGGTCTTCAGGATGTGGATGGGTGGTAAGGGAATGATAATCAGCTATAAAGAAATAACAACTATTCTCGTACTGCATCTTCACCGCATTACGTACCATCCCGTAATAATTACCCAGGTGAAGCCTGCCTGTTGACCTGATGCCGCTAACTACCGTATCCATCTCTTGCCGATTTAAATTTCATGGCAAACCTACTCTATTTTTAAGAAATAAGCAATATAAGATTCCGCGGGCACTGAGGGTTTTACTATCTTTGCAAAAATCAGCATGCTTATGGAATCAACACGACAGAAGAAAGTATCCAGACTATTGCAAAAAGAGCTGGCTGAGATACTGAGGCAGAAAACAACAGAGCTGGCCAGGGGCAAGATGATAACCGTTACCACCGTAAGGGTGAGCCCTGACCTGGGGATGGCCAAGGTATACCTCAGTATATTCCCCTCGGATGACAGCGAAGAGACACTGGAGAGCATAAGGGAAAATACTCCCAGGATACGCAATGAGCTGGGCAATAAGGTGCGCCACCAGCTGAGATTGATACCAGAGATAGCCTTCTACCTTGACGACAGCCTGGACTATATTGATAATATTGACTCCCTCCTCAACGAAGATTAACAAGCTCCATAATGAGATACGATCCCGTAAAAAGCCGCATAGGCAGGGTGGTCAGCCGCCATATATGGCTGCGTAAACTGTTTTACGCACTGCTCGATATACTGCTGCTGCGCACATGGCATGTAAAAAAGGCTCTGCGCCGCTTCGCCCGCAGCAGGAAGGAGGCAGGCAGCCATAAGGGACAGGATATCGCCCGCAGCAGCAGTGAGCAGGTCAGCATACTGGATGCCGGATCGGGATTCGGACAGTATACATGGAGGATGTGGAAGATAAATAATAAGTGGAATATACTGGGCACAGATATCAAGCAGGAACAGATAGATGACTGTAAGCACTTTATATCAAAAACAAAGGCGGCATCGCGGGTTGACTTTAGCTACGCTGACCTTACCACCTTCAGGGAAGAGGAGAAATATGACCTGGTGCTGTCGGTAGACGTGATGGAGCATATAGAAGATGACAGGCAGGTATTCAGAAATTTTTACAGCTCACTGAAACCAGGGGGATGGCTTATCATATCAACACCATCGGATAAGGGAGGCTCCGATGTGCATGATCAGGATGACCATTCCTTTATAGATGAGCATGTGCGCGACGGATACAGCATAAAAGAGATAGAAGAGAAACTTACAGAGGCAGGCTTCAGCAGCATAAAAACGGAGTATACATACGGTAAGCCGGGTAAGATATCATGGCGCCTGTCAATGAAATACCCTGTGCTTATGCTCAATGCCTCAATGGCTTTTGCCCTTATCCTGCCCCTGTACTATATACTGGTGATGCCCTTCACACTTATACTTAATTACATGGATATACGTTTTAAACACCGTGAAGGTACGGGACTGCTGGTGACGGCTGTAAAATAAGCAGCAGCTTAACAAAGAAATGCAGCCCCGTGAAAACAACAGGCTTATGATTAAAAAAGAAAAAATAATAAGTAATTTAAGAACTTGAAACTGTCATTATACATAGCCAGAAGATACCTGTTCGCCAAAAAATCGCGTAACGCTATCAATGTGATATCCGGCATATCGGCAGCAGGGGTAACAATTGGTACCATGGTGCTTATAATTGTGCTGTCGGTGTTCAACGGACTGGAAGATATGGTGTACTCCCTGTTCTCTACCTTCGACCCCGACCTGGAAGTGAGGGCCGTAAAGGGCAAAGTGTTCACGCCTGAGGCTCACCACCTGGAACAACTCCGTTCAACAGAAGGGATAGAAGCATACTCACTGGTGCTGGAAGAAAACTCGCTGCTGCGCTATGACGATAAACAATATATTGCCACGGTAAAAGGGGTGGATGATAACTACTACAGCATAACAGGACTCGACAGCGTGATGTGGGACGGCGAATTTCTTCTTAAGGCGGAGAACGGAAGACCGCATGCGGTGGTGGGACTGGGTGTGGCCAATAACCTGGGCATAGGACTTAACTTTATCAACCCGCTGATAATATACGTGCCTGAAAGGGAAGGGCGGGTAAGCAATCCGGCCGATGCCTTCATAAGAAAACACCTTTTCCCCTCAGGCATATTCTCCGTTGAGCAGGAATATGACTCCCGGTATATATATGTGCCCATAGAGGTGATGCGTGAACTGCTGATGTATGACCGGGAGGTGTCATCACTGGAGATAAAATTCACAGGGGAGGCAGATGAGGAAAGAGTGCAGTCGCAGACAGAGCAGATATTCGGCCCTGAATACAATATAAGGAATAAATTCCAGCAACAGGAGATATTCTATAAGGTGATGGAATCGGAACGCCTGGCCATATTCTTTATCCTTACCTTCATAATTATTATAGCCTCCTTTAATATAATAGGGTCGCTCACCATGCTTATCATAGAGAAAAAAAGGGATATAGGCATACTGCGCAATATGGGGGCCGGCAAAAAGCTGATAAAAAGAATATTTATCTTAGAAGGATGGATGATATCGCTTACAGGGGTTGCGGCCGGACTGATACTGGGTTTTATAATATGCTGGCTGCAACAGCATTACGGGCTGGTGAGACTGCAGGGCGAGACACTGATCATGGATGCTTACCCCGTAAGGATGAAGGCAGTCGACTTTGTGGCCGTGCTTGGCACAGTGCTTGCCATAGGATATATAGCTGCCTGGTTCCCTGCACGGCAGATGTCAAAAAAATATCTTGAAAATGAAAATATATAGACTGAGCATCAACATAAGCCTGCTGCTGGTCATAAGCCTGCTGCTGGTAACATCATGCAATAAGACCAACAGGTCGGGCGTAAACCAATCCGAGGTGATACCACCGGAGAAGATGACGGAGCTGCTGACAGACCTGTACCTGGCGGACGGACTCCTTAACTATCCGCCCATAAGAAGCGACTTTTCACACAGGGACTCAATAGAGAACTATACCGATGTCATTGAGAGTCACGGCCTCACAAAAGAACAGGCAGACCTTAGCATGCGCTACTACTTTATCGATAAGCCGGATAAGTACGAGGATATATATGACAGGGTCGTTGAGAACCTCTCAGGCATGGAGGCGGAGCTGATGCAGCAGCTGGCAAATAAGCCGGATCCTGACCGTAACCTGTGGAACGGCGAAAGGAGCTATACACTGCCCGATGCCGGGGTTAACAACCCGCTGGAATTCAGTGTGCGAACCGAAGGACTCGGTCCATACCTCCTTACCGCAAGAATAACAGTATATGAGGATGATCAAAGTATTGATCCCCATGCAGCTGTCTGGTTCTGGTATGACGACGGCAGCGAAGAGGGGAAAAAGATAATGTGGGACAAGAAAAAGCTCAAAAAGAACAGCCGGCCGGAGTTTATTAACATGAAGGAGGAGCTGGATGATCCCAGGGTCACACATATAAAGGGCAGGCTGCTTAACCATGATCCGCAGTCAGGCCACTGGGAAAAGCATGCCATTGTGACAAATATTTCGCTCAGGAAACTCAGTGATGAACTGGACAGGGAAAGTGAAAGTAAATGAGACGCTTCTCGGCACAATATATTATAACAGGCACAGGTGATATACTCAAAAGGGGTATCATAACAACAGACGATGATGGACGCATAAGGGAGGTAACAGACACGGGCGGCCATCCCACCGAAAAGGCTAAAACAGAATACTATAACGGCATCATCATCCCAGGCTTCGTCAACTGCCACTGCCACCTCGAGCTCTCGGCCCTGCATAAGCGTATGGCTACCGGAACGGGACTCGGTGCATTTATACGCAGTGTAAGGGAATCGCGGCCGCCGGCCGGTGAGGTCTCGCTGAAAAGCATGGAGGAGGCAGACAGCATGATGTACCGTACAGGCACCTCGGCATGCGGTGATATATGCAACAGCAGCATCAGCTTCCCCCTTAAGGAAAAGAGTAAAATAAAATATATCAACTTCCTGGAAGTGTTCGGGGTAGACCCCGGCAGGGCTGATATAAGGACAGAGGAGGTGCTGGAGTTGAAGAAGGAGGCAGACAGCTACTCATCACCCGCATACATAACACCTCACTCCTTCTATTCCATGTCGGCTACACTGATGAAAAAGATTAAGGAGCTGGCAGCAACCAACAGGGTCAGCAGCATACACCATATGGAGTCGCCCGCCGAAGCAGAGCTGCTGAGAGATGGTGAGGGTGCGCTGATGGACTCGTACCGGGTCATGGGCATAGACAGTGATATGCTGCGCGACCGTATACCGGATCACGTAACTGGACTGCTCAATTTTGTAACTTCTTCGGGCAATCTTATACTGGTGCATAACACTTATGCCAGCCCTCAGAACATAAGGGCGGCAGCGCGTCGCGATAACTGCTTCCTCTGCCTCTGCCCCCGCTCCAATATACATATAGAAAACAGGCTGCCGCCTGTGGATATGATGGCTGCATCCGGACTCCCCCTTGTCATAGGTACCGACAGCCTGGCATCCAACAGCTCACTGGATATGCTGGAAGAGATGAAGGTGCTGTCCCACCACTTCCCTGCCATAAGCCTGGAAGAGATGACAGCCTGGGCCACCATCAACGGCGCCAGGGCACTGGGCATAGATGATGAGTATGGGAGTATAGAAGCTGGTAAGGCACCGGGACTAACACTGATTGAAAAAGCCGGTCTTGCTGATATAAAACTGACAAAGGAAAGCAGGGCACGGCGACTGGTATAATAAAAAAAGTTAGCTGACGGTGTCCGAGATAAAGTTCACCGCACGCCTGTCATCCACCATCATATGGTCATCAAACCATTTCTCCAGGTAGAAATACATATCGTTATAAATATCCCTGTCGCCATCCTCATACCCTTTCCTGAAAGCTATGATGCGATCGATAAACTCCTTGTGCATACGAATGTGAGTATCTGTGCTGTCGTAATTAAGCTCCTTCATGTTGATCTCTTCCCTGATCATATATTGCTCAAAATAATGGGTCAGCCGGAAGAATATATCAGATATATCAGTGTCCTGAACACCACCGGCAATAATTTTTTTCATACGGTTGATTATGTCAAGAAACCTTCTGGCTTGCTCATCATAAAGCTCGTTATGAAGCTCATACTCCTTTTTCCATGTATAAGGATCAGGACTTATTGTCTTCTTCATATCTTATAATTGATTAGTGATAGCCGCCTTTTATACAGCCTAACAAAGATACGACATACTATCTGTTATACAATGATATAAGTCATTGCAACAACTGCGATATATCAAGTCATGCAAATTATGCTACTTTTGTTTTAATATGCCAGCAGGTGCGTATAAGAGCTACAGAAGAGAACAGCTATGAAAAAAAAAGATGCCGCCAGTATCCTTATCTGTCCCCTTGCCTGGGGCACGGGCCATGCAGCAAGGGTTCAGCCTATTGCACATACACTGAGGCAGAAAGGATATAATGTTATCCTGGCAGCACCCCCATCCCTTCTTAAGGCTTCGGATTATGATATATACAATAAAATTATTTCACTGCCCTCGCCCTCCGTACACTACTCATCCATGCTGCCCCTCCCCCTGGCCCTGCTGCTGCAGCTGCCGCTGTTCCTGTTCACCTTCATGTCAGACAGGTGCCGGCTCCCGGGCATCATACGCCGACATGGTATAGACATGGTGATAAGCGATAACCGCTTCGGACTGTGGACAAGAAAGGTGCCATGTATATATATAACACACCAGCTGAGGGTGATGATGCCTCGCGCCCTGCGCTTTGCCTCTGCTCCCGCCACCGCCATACACCGTGCCATAGCCGCACGCTATGATGAATGCTGGGTACCGGATATGCCGGGTGAGGTAAACCTCAGCGGCCGGCTGTCACATAAGTGCAGAAAGCCACCCCACACACGCTACATCGGCATACTGAGCCGCTTCGCCATCAGTCAGCCACCAGGCGACAGCCAACCACTCCCCAACACACCCTATACCCTGGCTTTGCTGTCTGGACCCGAACCGCAGCGCAGCATACTGGAGGATATTATCATATCACAGCGTCACAGGCTGCCCGGCAAGCTGGTAGTAGTGGCAGGCAGAGCGGATGGTAAGGAGGAAAGCAGCGGACGGAGCAGGGACAGGGATGGCTACAGTGACAGGGACAATAGCAAAGAGAACGGCAACAGGCACGTTAGCATAAATAGCAGCGGCATACTGATTATACCCTGGGCAGACAGCCGCCGCCTCAAAAACCTGGCAGAGGGGGCATCATTTATAATATGCCGCTCAGGCTACAGCACGGTGATGGACCTTGTGAGTGCCGGCAGGACAGCACTCCTGGTGCCTACACCCGGACAGCCGGAACAGGAATACCTGGCAGTGTACCTGGCCGACCGGCATGGCTTCAGCACGGTGTCACAGAAAGAGCTGGCAGCAGGTTTTATACCGGTGGCTGAGGGAGCAGGTACAGCAGGCAAAACAAAATGGCTGGCAGAAAGCAACAGGCTGCTATCGCAGGCACTGGATGATATAGTGTCCCGCTAAAAAACAACCATAACAAGCCACATAACAACAAAGCCCAGGACAAAACCCGAATATATCTGTGCGGGCTTATGCGACCTCAGGTACAGTCTGGCAGCCATAACCATGCCTGAAAGCAGTATCACCGCCAGCCATATAAGCGTAAGGTTGGCATACATACGGGCTGAAAGAGCCATAACAGTAGCCAGCAAACTTCCCAGTCCCGCCGAATGAACAGATATCTTCCACCTGGTGGTTATTATAAGCACCAGCACGGCCAGTATGGTGGTGGCCAGCACAAAGGAGCGTATGAGCTCAGGTATTTGAAAGGAGTAGAACAGTATGGTTGTCAGCAGGTACATCAGGCAGCCTATGGCCAGGGGGATGATCCTGTCAGTACGTGTATTCATGGTGTAGGATGATATGATATTCTTATACCTTAGCAGGGGCATCAGGGCCACAGGCACCACGGTCATATTGACAAAAGCCAGCAGCAGCACGGTGCCCTTGAGGCCGTCATAGCGTATAGCCAGCTCATAGGAAAATATGGTGGGTGTGTAAAAGATCATCATCAGACCGTACACAGGCAGGAATCCAGGGAAGAAGATCACAGACAGTGTCTGCGATATAACTTTCAGTATCCTGTTATTGGGTTCTGTTGTCATCATGCCTCCTTTCTGAGTCTGGCCACGGGTATATTAAGCTGCTCGCGGTACTTGGCCACCGTTCGCCGTGCTATCTGGTAACCTTTAGCCTGCAGTATCTCCGTCAGCCGTTCATCGGTGAGGGGTTTCTTTTTATCCTCGTTCTCAATAAATTCCTTCAGTGTCCTCTTTATCTCACGTGTAGACACCTCCTCGCCACTATCCGTCTGGAGTCCCTCCGAAAAGAAATATTTAAGGGGCAGTATGCCAAAATGTGTCTGTATATACTTGCTGTTGGCCACCCTCGATATGGTTGATATATCGAGTCCCGTTGCATCAGCTATATCCTTCAGTATCATAGGTCGCAGCCTGGTATCATCGCCTTCCAGGAAATATTCGGACTGGAAATCCAGGATGGCATTCATGGTCAGCAGCAGGGTGTTATGCCTCTGCTGCATGGCGTCGATAAACCAGCGGGCAGAATCCAGCTTCTGCTTCACAAAGCTAACGGCCTCCTTCTGCTTCTTCGTCTTATCCTTGCTGGCAGAATAGCTCTCCAGCATCTCGGCATATGTCCTGTTGATCTTGAGCTCCGGCACATTGCGACTGTTAAGGCTTATCTCCAGTCCTTCCTCGGTGTACTCAAGAATAAAGTCGGGTACTATATGGTAGCTGTTCTTGTTCATGGGGTCGCTGAACGATCCTCCCGGCTTGGGGTTAAGCTTCAGTATCTCATCCAGCGCTTCCTTCAGCTCATTGTCATCAAGGTCGAGTCGAGCCTTTATCTTATCATAATGCTTTTTTGTAAACTCATCAAAATACTTATCCAGTATGCTGGTGGCGTTACGTATAGCGGGATTGTCCTGGTCTTTCCTTATCATCTGCAGCATCAGACATTCGCGCAGGTTACGGGCGCCCACGCCGGCAGGCTCCATATCCTGCACTATATCCAGCACCTCCTTCAGCTCCTCCTCGGTGGTCATCACGTTCTGCGAAAAAGCCAGGTCATCAACTATATTCTCCAGCTCCCTGCGCAGGTAGCCATCCTCATCTATATTACCAAGTATATAGTCAACCAGCTGCTCCTGCTCTTCCGTCAGCGAGCGCATGCTTACCTGGTTGGCCAGGAACTCATGGAAGGAGCGTCCGGTAGAGAAGGGTATCTCCGATTTCTTATCCTCACCTTTGCTGTAATTCTTAGCCTCCAGCCGGTAATCGGGTATATCCTCATCCTCTAAATAGTCGTCAACAGAAAACTCATCCTGGTCATTATCATCCCTGTCCTCATCTTCCGCCTCACTGATATCCGGCTCATCATCATTGCCCTCTTCAAGTGCCGGGTTCTCCTCTATCTCCTTCTTTATCCTCTGCTCCAGCTGCATGGTGGGTATCTCCAGCAGCTTGATCATCTGTATCTGCTGAGGCGACAGCTTCTGTAAGAGCTTCTGTGATAATCGTTGTTTTAACATCTTTCTTTTCTCCTGTCTAAAATTCAGCTTTACCTGGCGTACGCGGGAAAGGGATCACATCTCTTATATTCTTCATGCCCGTAACAAACAGCATCAGCCTTTCAAAACCCAGCCCAAAGCCGCTATGGGGTGCCGTCCCGAACCTGCGCGTCTCAAGGAACCACCACAGATCATCCTCGGGTATGCCCAGCTCCTTTATCCTTGACTCCAGCTTATCATAGTCCTCTTCCCTCTGTGAGCCTCCTATTATCTCTCCTATCTGCGGGAACAGCACATCCAGTGCCCGCACTGTGCGACCGTCATCATTCTGCTTCATATAGAAAGCCTTTATGTCCATAGGATAATCCGTCACCATAACAGGTTTCTTATAATGCTGCTCCACCAGGTACCTCTCATGCTCTGCCTGCAGGTCACTGCCCCAGCTAACGGGGAATTCCCAGTCCTGACCGGCAGCGGTCAGCACATCCATGGCCTCCGTATAGCTTATCCTCATATACTCATTATCCGCCACAAAGCGAAGCCTTTCAATAAGCTCATTATCTATCATCTTATTGAGAAAGGCCAGGTCGTCCCCGCAGTTATCCAGCGCATAGCGTATAAGGTACCTGGTAAAATCCTCGGCCAGGTCCATATTATCATTTATATCATAAAAAGCCATCTCCGGCTCTATCATCCAGAATTCGGCCAGGTGCCTGGGTGTATGTGAATTTTCTGCCCTGAAGGTGGGACCGAAGGTGTATATCTCGCCAAGAGACAGAGCCCCCAGCTCTCCTTCGAGCTGACCGGACACCGTAAGGTTGGTCTCCTTGCCGAAGAAATCCTGTGAATAGTCAATCTTACCATCCTTATTCACAGGTGCATTGTTAAGGTCAAAGGTGGTAACCCTGAACATCTCACCCGCCCCCTCGGCATCGGAACCTGTGATGATAGGTGTGTGCAGGTGGTAATACCCCCTGTCATTAAAATATTTATGCACGGCATAGGCCATGGCATGCCTTATCCTGAACACAGCACCAAAAGTGTTGGTCCTGAACCGCAGGTGGGCTATGCCCCGCAGGAACTCCATGGAATGGCCCTTCTTCTGCAAAGGGTATTTCTCCGGGTCGGCAGCACCGTACAGCTCTATCCCGGTAGCCTGTATCTCCATGTTCTGACCCTTGCCTTCCGACCTTACCAGCTTACCTTCCACCGCCAGGCTGGCGCCCGTGGTGATAAGCCTCAGCATGTCCTGGTCAAAGGACGGCACATCAACCACCACCTGTATATTATTTATCGTTGAACCATCGTTAACGGCAATAAAGGACACATTTTTGTTTCCACGCCTTGTCCGCACCCATCCTTTCACCAGCACATCCCTGCCCGGCTCCGACTCCAGTACCTGTTTTATTTTCTCTCTTTGCATAAAGATCCTGCTTTTGTCATATTCTTTTTAGTCACGACAAAAATAAAAACTAATATTCAAAACAGCACGGTTTTTGCGGGCTAAATGCTTCCGCCGCCTTTTTGTGTTCCCTTAGCCCGGACTGCCGGCATGTATAACTGCTGCCGGACGGGGTGACTGTCTCCGCCTAGCCGTACATAAACTGCGCTATCTTGGCGAAGTTGGCCCTGGGATTAATACAGCACACCGGTATCTTTTCACTGTTGGCTATAAGCTGCTGCTCCTGTGCCCCCAGCATATAATCGGCCATACTGATATTCTTGGTGGTCATAATAAGAATGAGATCAGCATTGATATTTTTTGAAAACTCAATGGTCTGTTGTGCCATGCTGCCCTTGCCCATATCATGCAGCTCATACTCTATATTATTCTGTATAAGGTATTTAATAGCAAAATTAAGGTTTATATTGGTCTTCTTGAGCAGGCTCTTATCCGTAGTCACCGTCTTGAGTATATGTATCTTCGACTCGAAATACTTGCCCATGAAGATAGCCATCTTCAGCTTCTCCTTGTTCTCCGACCTGAAGTCCACCGGGAAGACTATATTATGGTACTTATCCATATCCTCCGGCATATCCTGCACCACAATGAAGGGCACCTTGGATCCCACTATCACCTTCAGGGCCCAGCTGCCCGTTATCTTCTGCATACCCTTCATGCCATGGGTGCCCATAACCACCAGGCTGGCACCGTGCTCATTGACAAACTCAGAGATAGCAGTGAAGATATTTCCCGGTATAAGTGCCATATTAACCTCTATGCCGTACTTCTCCCCGGCCTCAGCGGCTATCCGGTTCAGCTTAGCCTCCTTCTTTTTATATTCACCGGTCTTGATGTTCCTGTCCACTATATGAAGCAGGTCCACCTTGCCTTCTATCATCTTAGCTATCTTGGCTGCATGGGCAAGTGCATGCTCGGCCTTGATCGTAAAATCCCACGGGACAACAATAATTTCAGTTTCCCTGTCTTTTACCTTTACCTTTTCCTGTTCCATAATCGTTGGTATTATATCTAATGTAAAGTTAAACTCTTTTAAGAAATAATCAAATCATTCTGCTTGCTCACGCCGGTTGTTTGTCGGCCCGCTTCCCTCTGTCCCCTTGCGCGGAACGAGGTATGTGACGCCTACCGCAACAAGCAACGCCACAATGAAGGTCATCAGCCTGGCGGGTATGCCCTTTTCGGTATATGACGACACCAGCACAGGTATCTTCTCCTCTGCTTCGGCACTGCTCCAGCGTTCCCCTACCAGTGCGGCAAGCTCATTCCTGAAGCGGCTCACGGCAACATATTTCTCCCCCTCTATCTCTTCAAAAATCTCTGTCTCCGCCGGTGTTATCACCTCCTGCTCCACCAGGAAATCTGTCTTGCCGGCCGTCACCCTGTAATGCTGCTCAAAGCCACCGCTGATCCAGAAGATGGTGAAGAGGAGTCCCACCACCATGGTAGCCAGCGCCGCCCTGCCATGAAAACGCTTCCAGAAGAGGGACAGCAGTATGATAACCGAGAAGGTACATCCTATGCCTGCCCATACATAGCTGACAAGGGTGAAGATAAGCCGTGAAGGCGACACCCAGGCTATCACCAGGGCTATCACCGCCAGCAGCGCCGTCACCAGTCGCGAATGACGCAGCGAGCGGTCTCTCTTCGCCAGGGCTTCAGCTGCACCCTCTTTCTTAAGCAGGTTCTCCGACAGCTCGGTGGCCGACAGTATAAGCAGGGAGTCGGCCGTGGATATCATGGCCGCTATGGCACCCGTTATCAGTATGGCCGCAACAGCGGGAGGGAAGAGCTGCAGTATAACCCTGGGCATAACATATTCGGGGTCGTCGAGTCCGGCGGGACCAAACAGTGCTATGCCTATCCACCCTATGCTCAGTGCTCCTATATACGCCACTATGGTCCATATAATACCTATATTACGTGCTTTCTTTGCCTGCCGGGCATCCTTTATAGCCATAAAACGCATGGTCAGCTGCGGCTGCCCTCCCAGGTAACCGAAGAACCAGGAGAAGCCGCCGGCAAGTACCAGTCCCGCCCCGAAGCCACGGGCCGTGCCTGTAAGCGACACATAGGACTCACCCGCTGATTGCAGGGCCTCCGGTATGCTCTGTGCAAAGAGCTCGGGGTGATTCGAAAGATATATGATGCCGGTGATGGGTCCTACCACCAGCGTTATGATCATCACTATGGCCTGTATCACATCGGTGTATACCACCGAGCGGAAACCACCGTATATGGTGTATGGCACTATGATAGCCGCCGTAAGGAAAAGTCCCAGCTTAGGGTCAATGCCAAACATGGTGTGCAATGTCTTGCCACCACCCAGGAACTGGGCACCCACATAGAAAAAGAAGAAAAAGACTATGGTCAGGCTGCCCACTATCTTAATCTGCCTGCCGTTCTCACCATGCTTCTTTGATATATACTGGGCAAAGGTGCTTATATTATATTTCTCAGCCTCATCCCTCAGTCGCCAGGCCAGCACCACCCACGCCGTTATTATACCTGCCACACAGCCCAGTGCCGTCCATATCTCCGTCATACCCATGGCATATGCTGCACCCGGGAGTCCCAGCAGGGCCCATGAGGACTCGCCCGTGGCCCGCTCCGACAGCGCCGCCACCCATCCCGGCAATCCGCGTCCCGCAATGGCGTAATCCTTGTTGGTCTTTACCTTGCGTCCCTGGAATATACCCCAGCTGATAAGCAGTCCCAGGTAGATAAGCATCACTAAAAATATCTGCATCTGGTTTTCCATAATACGAGGTTTTTTGGTTTTTGACAGGCTAATTTAATCAGTTAAGCTGAAAATCCGAATACATGAGCGCTAAGATTTGATGGTTTTTTTTGACTGGCGGCGGGCTGAGACAGAAACCACATATGAATCACCGG
>JAWLFR010000005.1:0-2692 GCA_041685495.1 Bacteroidales bacterium | reverse complement strand
TCCTCAAGCATATCCCCCATACCCAGCTCCTCCGCCATACGGTACAGATCAGTCTTCAGCAGCTCAGCACCGTACTTCTTCAGCATCATCAGCAGGTCGGTGTAAAGCCGTAATTGCGACTCCCCCTGCACCATCTCGTGGTAATGAAGGTGCCTGACAAGGAAAAGGAAGTGAAGGCGAGGCGACAGTATACCGGGATCGGGACCCTCCTGCAGACGCTGAGGAATATCTTCCCCCTCAAAAAGGCTGTGATGCATCTCAAAAGAGATGCCATCCTTATACAGCTCGGGCATATGCTTGCCTATCCAGGGCAGAATCTCTTTGTAGCGGGGCGACTTAATAATATGCGGCTCATAGCCCCTGGTCAGCAGGTACTCCCATGCTTCCATGCATCTCTTTCGCGATACCAGAAAATCCACATCGTTCATCTGCCTCAGTCCCCTGTTGCCATACACGGTCCTCTCCAGGGCCATACCTTTTATCAGTAGTGGACTTATACCAATATCCCCCAGCAGCCTCTCCAGCTCATCATACTTCTCCCACAATATGGTGTTGCGGGCCAGGCTCTTCATATATGCATTATGTAATACTGACAGCTCCTTCTCCGGAACCAGCGCGGTAAGTTCCAGCTCCCTGAAATTATGGTACACCAGGGCGCTGATGCCATGCTCATTGGCCAGCCACACAAAACGCTCCCAGTCGTCAATGCCTGCTGCCAGCTTCTCTACCCTCTTCCCGGCCTCATCCGTGAAAGAGGTGCGGCAGAGGGCAATAAGCAATTCATGCACGGGCATTACCTTCTTCATCAGTACATGCTTTTTTGCTGTTCATACAGGCGGCTGTAGCTGCCGCCTGCCTTCATAAGCTCATCATGAGTGCCTGTCTCGGTCACCACACCCCCGTCTATCACCACTATCCTGTCGGCTATCTTCACATTGGCCAGCCTGTGACTGATAAGTATGCATGTGCGTCCGGCCGACAGCTCTGTGAATCGACTGAACATATCATATTCGGAGGCGGCATCCAGGGCCGAGGCCGGTTCATCCAGCACCAGTATCTCCGGCTCGCGGTACAGGGCACGGGCCAGCGCTATCTTCTGCCACTCGCCCCAGCTCAGCTCCCTGCTGTCGTCAAACAGCCTGCCTATAACGGTATCATAGCCCCTCGGCAGGCTCTCCAGCAGCTCCGCTATGCCTGCCCTGCCGGCAGCATCCCTTATCCTGTCCATATCCTTCTCCCTGTGTATATCTCCTGCCCTGATATTATCGGCGGCACTCAGGTTATAAAGCATAAAATCCTGGAAGACAACGGAGAAAAGCCTTCTGTACATGACCGGCTCTATATTCTTTATATCATTACCGTCAACCAGTATCTTGCCGGCCTGCGGGTCATACAGCCTGCACAGCAGCCTCACCAGCGTTGTCTTGCCGGCACCGTTGGCGCCCACCAGGGCCACCGTCTCACCCCTGTTGATCTTCAGGCTCACACCCTTAAGCACATCGTTGTCCGAGGAGGGGTACCTGAAAAACAGGTTCTCTATCCTTATATTGCTCTTCAGCCTGTCCACAGCTATCACGGGAGGCCTCACGGTCACCGTCTCCCTCAGCTTAAGAAAATCGAAGATATCAGTTATAAAGAGGCTGTCCTCGTAGAGTCCCGCCGTAGCACCCAGCATCTGCTTTATATATGTCATGCCCATCCTGAATGCCAGTAGGAACATGGCCAGGTCGCCCAGACCAATACCACCGCCCACCGTTCGCATCACTATATAATAGAGGGTCACCAGCACGGCCGCCGCTTTAAAGACAGCGGACACCAGCTCTATAAGGGAGCGCTTTCTTATAATATCCAGCTCCTCCTTCTTCTGCCTGTCAAAGCTGTCGCGAAACAGTCCTGAGAAATAGCTGCCGAGACCGAAAAGCCGTAGCTCCCTCGACGCACGGTCGCCGGTAAGCAGCCAGTTGAAGTAAGCCGCCTTGCGGGCCACCGGCGTCAGCTCCCTGCGGAAATTATACAGCAGTCCCGAGAAATAAACCCTCAGCCATATACCCGGTATATTGGCTACCAGCAGTATCACGGCCAGCCACCAGCTGAGGGTAGCGAGCAGTCCCGCCATCAGCAGCAGCGAGATGCCGGAACGCAGCAGCGCCACTATATTGTTTACTATGGAGGCGGGACGGAATGGGGCCTCGCGGGCAGCCCTGGTAAGGCTGTCGTAATAACCCGGATCTTCAAAATGCTGCAGGTCGAGCGACACCGACTTGTTATGTATCAGCCGGTACATATACGACTCCAGGTGCCAGGACTGTTTTTTTCTCACCATGTTGCCCATGGACTGTACAGCCTCATCAATGAGATATAAGACGGCTATGGCCAGTATCATCCACAAAACCATCCTGGTATTGCCGGCACTGATATCATCTGCCGCCATGGTCACCGAGTCGATAAGCTTCTTGATAAACCACAGCAGTGCCAGTGGTAAAAAGCTGCTGACAAGGGATATAACTATGTTGATAGCTGTCCAGCCGGGTGCCGAACGCCGCACCAGCTCCAGCGATTTTCTGAATAATCTTATCCTGGATTTCATAAAGGGAAGATACAAAAAATATCTCCTTGTCAAGCGCAAATTTTAATAGCCCCGCATTCGATGTCTTTAGAAATGATTCGGGATCAAATAGTTTTACTCCAGCTC
>JAWLFR010000190.1:0-3379 GCA_041685495.1 Bacteroidales bacterium | reverse complement strand
ACTCATCCATATTGGCCAGCCTGACGGTCATCATATAGGCCAGGCGACTTATGCTTTCGGCTTTCGGGTAATCTATCTTATCAGGGTCGTCACCCGGCATATGTAGATCTTCATGCCCGCCAGAGAAGAAGAAAAAGCCCGGTATGCCTTCACTGATAAAGCTTTTATGGTCACTGCCTCCGGGTGAGTCCTGATCATCAAAGTATATCAGCGGGAAATCGGTAATGCCCTTATCGGTATCAGAAATGAAGGTTTTGAGCTTATTGATATACTTTTTACTGGTAATAACGTAGTGGCCCCTGCTTTCTTCATTATCGGGATCGCTGCGCCCGATCATATCCATGTTAATGTTAAACTTAAGCTGTTCTTTGGGAAATACACCGCTGCTGACAAAGTAGCGTGATCCCAGTAAACCCATCTCTTCGGCAGTGTATGTAACGAATACTATGGAACGCCGGCAAGGACTCATGGCCAGTGCCTCGGCTATTTCTATAACTCCGGCCGTACCGCTGGCATTATCATCGGCACCGTTACATACCTGTCCGTTAAGCGGTTTTACATGATCAAGGTGAGCTCCCACTACAATATATTCATCTTTCAGAACGGGGTCAGTACCCTTAACCATACCTACTACATTATTTGTGGTGATTGGTAATTCCTCGAGAATTTCGGTGCTGCTGCTGAGATAAACCCCTTCCAGCAGCTGAGGTTTATATTTTTTAAGGATATTATCAGGATCCCTGAGGGGGTTGTATTTATTATCCTCCATTACAGCATCAAGAAATCCGGGTTTCACCAGGTAAACACTGGGCATTGATCCCCCTGAGGCGCTGTTTTTTTCATCTCCTTCATATATATACCTTTCCGTATCAAAGCCCGCAGGCATTATATCATAGGGCAGGCCTGAGGACCCGTCAATATCTGCTATAATTATTCCTGCTGCACCTTTATTCAGCATGGGCATTGCTTTATTCTGCACTCCTGCCTGGCCTGTGTATTTTTCATGTATCTCGGAGGGCAAAACGGGCTTCCCGTTTTTAAGGGGTGCTCCGCTAATACAGATAAGCATCTTGCCTTCCACATCAAGGCCGCTGAAGTCGTCCCAGTTATATCCGGGTTCTTCTATGGCATAACCCACCCATACGATTTCCAGATTATCATATGACAGTTTATTGCCAAGCAGTATCTTGAAATCTTCTTTAATCAAAAAGCCGGTTTCTGTTCCGTCTTTTATTAAACTCCAGCTTAAATCGCCTTTATAAGTTGTTTTTGTAAAGGGAACTCCCTGAAGGTAACTTTTACTGCCGTTATCAGTATTGATCACAGGTTCAAGTCCTGCTGCCGCAAATTGTGAGGCCACATACTGCGAGGCGATCTCATATTCAGCAGAGGGTCCAACCCTGCCGTTCATATAGTCGGATGCAAGGAAGTAAATATGGTCTTTCAGTTCGGCTTTTGTTATTGATTCAATGGCGGCCATGGGCGCCTGGCTGTGCGCCTGGCTGTGATAACTCTCCCTGCTTCTCTCCCAGGTATTATTCGATACATCCCGGTCGAAGAAATAGGGATTTCCAAGCCTGACAGAACTGAGGTTTTCAGTATTGTCATAATCTATTATTGCTTCTTTTGTCTTCCTGAATATTTCAGGTTTCCTGTGTATTTTAACTGAGCTGCCGTCATTATATTCAAGTTCAAGGTAAACGGGAAGTGGCAGTCCGCCTGTATTTGTGATTTTGATTTGCCCGGCTTCGGTATCCACTGTGCTAATTTCCAGTTCCTGATATTTGAACCCGAAATACCAGGGAATAATCAGCCAGTCCAGGTCTTCTCCTGCTATTTCTTCAAATATGGCAAAGAGGTCCCATGGTGCAGGATGTTTGTGATGCCATCTTTCAGTGAACACTTTCCATGCCCTGTTCATTGCTTCAGTTCCCAGCTGATTTTCAATGGTCATAAATGCCTGGGCTGAGCGAACATAGCTATTGAAATTTGAAGCTGCTCCATCAAATATGGAATATGTTGGTATCATCAGTGGCAGATCGTTTGCAGTGCCGGATACCATATTAAATACCTGGCCAAAAGAACCTGCTGTGGATTGTTTGTCTGCTTCACTCCATTTAATACCCTGGTAGGTAGCCCATCCTTCGTCCATCCATGCGAACCTGCGTTCGTTGGTTCCGGTATAGAAAGGAAGGTAAGAGTGTGCTATCTCATGGAAGATTATTTCATCAGCTGATATCTCTGTTTGCTGGTCGCCATTATTTACCATCCCAGGTGTTTCCATTCCTCCTCCACCTTCGAATGAATTGAAAACTGTCATTGACGGCCACGGGTAAGGAACTCCCGGACATTCAAAAGAAAGGTGTTCAATGGCATTCCTGGCAAACTGTGCTCCCTTGTGGTAGTGAAGGCTTGATCCGGGGTAAACAGCTGAGATAAGTACCCTTCTGCCTTCTTCAACTTCCAGTCCTGATGCATCCCACAGGTGGGTTTTACTGGCAGCAAAAGAAAAATCAGGTGTTTTTTCAGCCCTGAAGTTCCATGTAACTTTTTCCCTGTTGCCATGGTCAACAGGCAGGTCCTGGGCTTGAATGATATTTACTATTTCATCACTTTGCAGGGCGTCCTCAACTTTTCTCTTTAGCGGGTCCGGGTACACTTCGCCGGAATTTTGCAAGACACCTCCTGCCCAAACAAGGTAGCCTGCGGGCAGGGTGATGCTGACATCATAATTATTGAAATCGTTATAAAATTCGACAATCCCTGTATAGTCCGTCATATCCCATCCGTAGAGGTCATCATATACAGCTACCTGGGGGTACCAGTATGCAATAAATATAGCATCATCGTCATAATGTCCCTGCCTGATATTTATACCAGGATGAAGAAAATAATTCCAGCTGAGCTTTATATTTGCTTTTTCGCCGGAAGCCAGCGGTTCATTAAGCCTTACTATTAAATTTGTGGAGGTGCGACTTTGCATCAGCATCTCAGAAGGGATGGTATCATCACCAACTATAAGGTCACTGTACTGTACCTGCGGAGTTTCATTCTGCGGGAAGATATAATAGTTCCGTATGGCAGCATCAGCCATAATATCGGGATAGCTGCGCAGAACAATCATGGTAAGGTCATCAGGACTTTCATTGTGGTAGGTAATATCTGCCTTACCGCTTATCCGGACGGTATCATTTTCAAATGACAGATCTGCGTCAAGTATGTAATCAGAATGGTTTATCCAGTAATCGGCCCCGGGGATGCCTTTCATGGTCCTGGTTTTACTCTTTACAGCATTTTTGAATTCCAGCTGAACAGGTATTTCCTGGGCCGCAATATAAGCTGTGGCAAACAGCAAAAAGATTGATGTGGCAAGTATTCT
>JAWLFR010000189.1:0-3386 GCA_041685495.1 Bacteroidales bacterium | reverse complement strand
TGCCTGTAACTATTTCATAAGCTGTACGTATGGCGGCCTCCATTACTCCACCGGTAGCACCGAAAATAGCAGCGGCGCCGGATGAGTCACCCATCAGCGAGTCATATTTTGAAGGTTCAAGTGTTCTGAAGTCCAGACCGGCCTGCTTGATCATCACTGCAAACTCTCTTGTTGTTAGAACAAAATCAACATCTTTATACCCGCTGTCCCTCATCTCCGGACGGTTTGCTTCAAACTTCTTGGCCGTACAGGGCATTATCGAAACAGAAACCACATCCCTGGGATCAACCCCAACATTATCAGCGTAATAAGTTTTGGCGAGTGCCCCGAACATTTGTTGTGGTGATTTACAGGTAGAGAGGTTAGGCAGCATCTCCGGATACTTATGCTCAATAAATTTTATCCAGCCTGGTGAACAGGATGTATACATGGGCAGTACTGTGTCCTTATCGCCGTCAACCAGTGCTTTTTTAAGCCTGGTAAGCAATTCTGTTCCTTCTTCCATAATGGTAAGGTCAGCACTGAAGTCAGTGTCAAGCACTGAATCGAATCCGAGCTGACGGAGTGCGGTTACCATCTTACCTGTCACCCTTTCTCCCGGATCATATCCCAGATCCTCACCCAGACCTACCCTTACGGCAGGAGCTGTCTGCACAACAACATGCTTGCTGGTATCATAGATAGCATCCCATACATAATCGATATAGTTTTTCTCTGTCAGTGCTCCTGTCGGGCAACGGTTGACGCACTGTCCGCAGTTGGTGCACACGACATGACTGATAGGCCTGTCATGGAAAGTGGAAATCTTCATCTCTGATCCCTTGCCGCTGACGGCAATAGCAGAAACCCTCTGCAATGCACTGCATGTACGCACACAACGCTGGCAGCGGATACACTTGCTGTCATCCTTTATTATAGAAGCACTTGAGTTGTCAATTAAGTGCTCATGATGACCCACCAGGTCAAGGAAGATATGATCTCCAAATGAAAATTCATTTGCCAGTTCCTGCAATTCACAGTTCTGGTTACGATAACATTTCGTACAGTCTGCCCTGTGCTCTGACAACAGCAGTTCAACCACATGCTTCCTGGCATTTCTCACTTTAAGTGAGTTGGTAAGTATCTCCATACCTTCTCCAACAGGCTGAGCGCAGGCTGCTGAAAGAACGCGTGCGCCTTTTTGCTCAACCACACAAACACGACAGTTACCTGCAACGCACAGGTCATCATGATTACACAGTGTAGGTATTGTAATATTTAGTTTATGAGCAGCCTCAAGTATCGTAGCTCCCTCGGGAACCGATACCGACTGATTATTTATTTTCAGGTTAACCATTTTATTCTTTTTCATTTTTCTTTCCTCTTTAGTAGATGATTTCTTCTTTGAAGTTCTCAACTATTGAACTGAATGCATTACCTACCGACTGACCTAGCCCGCATTTCGATGCTATCTTCATTGATTCAGCAAGTTTAGTCAGCTCATTAAGGTAGACCGACTTTGATTCGCCCTTTTTAACACTTTCCACACCTCTCAGAAGCTGCTGGCATCCTACGCGGCATGGTGTACACTGTCCGCATGACTCTTCATTGAAAAAATCAAGGTAGTTATGAAGGACATTATACATTGAACGTGAGCTGTTAAACAGTTTCATGGATCCTCCCGTAGGAACACCTTCAAAACCTATAACCGTACTGGCAAATAATTTCCGTGGTACACAGAATCCGGCAGCTCCTCCAACCTGCACAGCCTTGGTATCGCCATCCCCAAATTCCTTAACAAATTCAAGCAGGGACATGCCAAGTTCAATTTCATAAATTCCCGGAGTTGGTGTATCTCCGGATACTGAGAACACCTTGGCTCCGGTTGAAAACCTGGTTCCCATCTTTTTGTAACTGGCTGATCCGTAATTAATGATTATTACAGAATTAACCAGTGTTTCAACATTATTGATAACCGTTGGCTTGCCAAATAAACCGGAGTTTGTAGGGTACGGAGGTTTATTCCTTGGCTCTCCCCTCTTACCTTCTATTGATTCAAACAGGGCACTCTCCTCGCCACATATATAAGCACCGCTTCCAAGCCTGAAGTCGATATTGAAATCATAACCTATCTCCTCAATCATCTTATGAAAGCCGTCAAGCTCCATTCTCAGTTGTGGGAGAAGAAACTTATATTCACCCCTCAGGTAAACAATCCCTGTCTTTGCACCGATAGCTTTACCTGCAATAGCCATACCGGCAAATACCTTATAGGCTACACGGTCAAGTATCTCACGGTCTTTAAATGTACCGGGCTCCCCTTCATCGGCATTACAAATTATATACTTTGTTTTCTCTTTCTCTTCTGAACAAAATTTCCATTTCATACCGGTAGGAAAACCGGCACCACCCCTGCCCTTGAGGCCCGACTCAAGGATCTCCTCTATGATCTCTTCACCGGACATATTATAGGCTTTTGTCAGCACTTCGCGGGGATCAATGTGTTCAAATATAAGATCTACTTTACTTATTTTTTTGGTTTCCATTATCAGGTCCTCTTATTTATGCATGTAATCTTTAATAATCTTAACAATCTTTTCCCTGGTCAACTCTATATAAGGGATATCATTAATCAGCATGGCCGGAGCTTTATGGCACCAACCCATACAATTAGTCTCAAGCAGGGTGAACATACCGTTTGAAGTTGTTTCCCCCATCTTTATTTTCAGAATATCTTCAATAGTTTCAATAACTTCCTGCTTCCCTTTCATGGAGCATGTAATAGTTTTGCAGACTCTTATCACATACTTGCCCCGTGGTTCGGTATCAAGAAATGAATAAAAGGAGGCTGTGCCATAGACCTCAGCAGCAGAGAGATCAAGCTCAGTTGCTACTTCAACCATGGCATCATCCGTCAGGTAATTATGTTTCTCAACAATACCCTGCAGAATAGGCATCAGGCTGTCACGGCGCCGTCCGTGCAACTCAACCAGCTCTTTAACCAGATTATCAGTTTGATACATATTAGAATGGTTTTTTAATTAAAATTATATAGTCGTTTTAAAGCTGTTAAAAATATAACAGACAGAAGACAGAAAAACTGGTAAATATCATGTTTTTGCAATTTAAACTGATTCTAAAGACCCGGGAGAAAAAGATTATATCACAGTGATAAACAAATTAATATTAAAATCATTTACTTTAGAATAGTTTTTTTAACATATGAAGATAATTATAGATAGTAATATTCCATTTATCAGAGGGGTGTTTGAGCCTTATGCAAAAGTTGAATATGCAGAAGGCAGCAGTATAGATCGCAATATTCTCACTGATGCTGATGCTATGGTAATACGGACCAGGACAAGATGCAACAGTGAACTGCTAAGTGGCACCCCGGTTAAGTTTAT
>JAWLFR010000188.1:0-3395 GCA_041685495.1 Bacteroidales bacterium | reverse complement strand
ATCCCTGAGAAAGTACTGGGCATGCTCGAAAAATACCTGGCCAGGAAAGAGTTTGTTTTCTGATCAGGATTCCCTTTTACTCTTAAAAACCTGTAAAAATCTTCCCAGTCAGGGTCAGGGTTCTGCATAATTCTAATACCTCCCCTTATTATGGCGTACCCCTGTAAAAGACTGCCATATATTCCTGCAGCATGTCATTTATCTCTTCTGCTTTTTCTTCCAGCCCGTTTTTACTGCATGAGGAAGCCACCCGCTGAAAAAAGCCCAGCGTCATCTGTATATCCATCTCCGCACTCTGCATATAATTGCCTGGCAGTGAGGTATAATAATCGAGACGCGGAACATAATACTCCTTCATCTCTTCGATAAGCTCAAGTCCTGCTTCATGGTCACCCGCAGCCAGGTAAGCATCTATTATATCCGGCATATAATTATCCCATGGCAGGTTGGACAGTGGCAATACATTCATGATATGATCGAGCACCTCCACCGCCCTTTCATTATCTCCCTGCGCCACCAGCGCCCGTGCCAGCTTGGCATAATTAAGCCTTGCCCTTACGACAAGGAGTGTATGACGATGATAGCTGTCAAGGTACACCTCAGGGTCATTTGCATTGCCCCATGTATATTTATTCATCAGGTTATCATACAGTATACCGGTATCAATCCTTCCGTAATCAAGCCAGCTTACATTCCTTGATTTAATGGGCACCAGCCTGTAGGCGCTGCCCTCGAGCTGAAAATATTCTTCCATCCCCAGTGCATCATCATGATAGCCTGTAACAAAATATACCGGTCTTTCCCAGTCGTTCTGTGCCAGGAAATCGAGCATCATCATCTGGCTTTTAAGGATATAATTACCTTCCAGGGTTATATCAATATGAGAGACAATCCTGTCAGCATCTTCCGGTTTTACCGTCCCGGATGCCAGCACCTTTTCCCTGTCGACAGGTATACGGATTTTACGTGTCGGCAGGTAGTCATGCTCTTCACCGTCGGGAAACCTGTATTTTGTACCCTGATTGTCGCTGCGAATAAACTCCACCACCTGGTCAACATCAATAAACCCTTCCAGTCGTTGATTTTCAATTATATAAACCTGGTTGTTTACCCCGTCATAATATTTTGACTTTGGCATTGTCAGATCCATTGGTTCCGATTCATACACCTGCATCTTCATCTGGTCGATATACCAGTCGGTATTAAAGAGCATAAGGTTACACACCCTTACATCGGTCCTGACATCTTCCACCTCCTGGGCATACCATAGCGGGAAGGTGTCATTATCCCCGTTTGTGAATAATATGGCGTTGGGGGCCACCGTTTCAAGGTAATTGACAGCCACGGCAGTAGCTGTATGGCGTCCCGAGCGGTCATGATCATCCCAGTTCTGGGCAGCCATCAGCACCGGCACAGCCACAAGTGAGATCACCCCGGCAATAATGGCAGACAGTTTCCTGCCGGCTACTTTCTCAAACATCTCATACAGGAACAACACACCCATACCTATCCATACAGCAAAGGCATAGAAAGAACCGGCATAGGCATAGTCCCTTTCCCTGGGCTGGTTGGGATATTGATTAAGGTAGATGACAATGGCTATGCCTGTCATAATAAACAGCAGCAGTACAACCCAGAAATCTTTTTTGTTCCTGTTAAGATGGTAATAGAGTCCGGCCAGACCCAGCAGCAGGGGCAGCAAATAATACACATTACGCGAAGGATGATCCTTCATTGATTCAGGCAGCCTGTCCTGTGGTCCCAGCCTGGCTTCATCAATTGCTTTTATACCGGATATCCAGTTTCCTTTAAAGGCACCGCCTGTGCCCTGTGTGTCATTCTGCCGTCCGGCAAAGTTCCACATAAAGTACCGGAAGTACATATATCCTATCTGGTAGGAGAACATAAAATGAAGGTTCTCCGCAAAGGTTGGTACACGCTCTAACTTTCTCTCCCCCGACTGGTCGTTTACCTGCACAGGTTTACCTTTCAGGTCAGTCCATTCTTTATAAACCTCCACATGATTCTGCTGGGAGCTGTACATACGCGGAAACAGTGTCTCAAACCTTTCATCATACTCCGGCACCAGGGCACGGCTCGTGATCTTATATTCACCGTCAACAGGGTTATACCTTGGGTTGCCCCTGTCATATTCAACAACGGGAGCATTATAATACGGACCCTTCACCAGGGGCCTGTCTCCATACTGCTCACGGTTAAGATAATACAGGAAGCTGAACACGTTCTCTGGATTATTCTCATCCATCGGGGGATTGGCATTGGAGCGGATAAAAATGACGGCAAAGGAAGAATATCCTATCATTATAACCAGCATAGCCGTAAGGGCAGTGTTGAGGGCTACCACTTCCCTGCCTGATAAGCGCCATATCACTAATGCCATTCCGGCCAGTATCAGTATGTTCACAAGACTGCTGTCGCTCATCAGCCACAGACCGCTGAAAAGCACAGTGGCAAAGCTGTAAACCATTATCCGCTGCCTGTTTTTCCCTTCCAGGCTTTCCCTTATGGCCATTATAATGGACGCAGCAAACAGTATCAGCGAGAGGTAAAGGCCACTGTTATATGGCATTCCTGTTTTATTTACCAGGAACAGCTCCATCTTGCTTGCCAGCACTATAAATCCGGGTAAGAGTCCCCACATTATAACTGCTATAAAGGCAAAAGACAGCAGAAGGGCATAAGCAAAGCCCTTCCATGAAAATTCATATTTCCTGAAGTAATAGACAAAGACGATGGCGGGGATAGCCAGCAGGTTAAGCAGGTGTACGCCTATGGATATACCTACCAGGTATGCTATCAGTATAAGCCACCTGTTGGCAAAGGGCCGTCCGGCCTCATTCTCCCATTTCAGTATGGCCCAAAAAACAAGGGCTGTTATCAGTGATGAGGTGGCATACACCTCTGACTCAACGGCTGAGAACCAGAAAGTATCGGAAAAGGCATAAGCCAGCGCTCCCGTGAGTCCGGCTGCCATAACGGCTATTATACGCCCTGCACACAGGTCTTCACTGTCTCTGATAAGTATCTTGCCTGCCAGGTGTGTTATTGTCCAGAAAAGGAACATAATGGTGAAGGCGCTGGCCAGGGCGGACATAATATTCATTGAAAGGGCCACTTTGCTCTCATCACCGGCAAAGAGGCTGAAGAAGCGTCCCAGCAGCATGTACATCGGTGCACCCGGCGGATGACCCACTTCAAGCTTAAACGCTGTGGCTATAAACTCACCGCAATCCCACAGTGAGAGCGTGGGTTCAACAGTTAATATATATGTTATCGCAGCTATAAGGAAGGCCACCCATCCCAGTGATATGTTCAGCAGCTTATATTGTTTCATAAACTATAATAATTTCAAAATGTTATTACATAGAATATTC
>JAWLFR010000187.1:0-3415 GCA_041685495.1 Bacteroidales bacterium | reverse complement strand
TGCAGGAATGGACTGAAGATTATGATCAGATGGAAGATAAACACAGGCATTTTTCTCATCTCTATGGCCTTTATCCCGGCAATATGATATCTGCAAAGAGAACACCTGGACTGGTGGATGCCTGTAAGGCTGTTCTGGAACAAAGGGGAGACGGTGGAACAGGATTTTCGAGAGGGTGGAAAATGGCCCTTTGGGCAAGGTTGTATGATGGTGACAGGGCAAATAAGATCTTTAAGGGATACATTAAGGAACAGGCTTATCCCCAGTTATTTGCGAAATGCTATACTCCCTTGCAGGTGGATGGTACCCTTGGCGTTACGGCCGGAATTACCGAAATGTTAATTCAGTCGCATGAGGGAGTTATTGACCTGCTGCCGGCCCTGCCCGGGGAATGGGACAGAGGGAAGTTAGAAGGTGTACGTGCCAGGGGAGGCTTTGAATTAAGCTTTTCCTGGGATAAGGGTGTGATAAGCGAATTGAAGGTGTTATCGGAAGCAGGTGAGAACTGCAGGATAAATACCGGGACAGCCTGCCTTGTTTACCTGGAGGGAAATCCGGTCGACTTTAAGGAGCACAAAGACGGATCAATAGAGTTTTTCACAATGCCAGGAAAAAATTATGATATTAACATTATAAATTAATACCTCTTATTATCATGAAATCAATTATTCTAAAAAAAGTATTGCCATTTGCATTTATTATTTTAACTCTTACAGCGGGCGCGCAGCCTGGATACAATGAGCTGAAGCTTGAGGATATTTACAAAAACGGCATTTACACACAGGAACGCTATGGACCGGTGCGCTGGATGAAGGATTCTGAGGGTTATTCCACCCTTGAGTTAAACAGTAGTACAGGAGCTGTTGATATTATAAGGTATGATGCGGAAACGGGTAAGCGTACGGTTCTGATATCTTCCGCCCAATTAATACCCCGGGGTGAGGAAAAGCCCCTGATAATTGATGATTATACCTGGTCTGAAGATAATTCCAGCTTATTGATATTCACTGATACCAGGAGGGTATGGAGATATAATACACGGGGCGATTACTGGATACTGAACCTTGATGATATGGAACTGCAGCAACTGGGTAAGGATGTGGAGAGAAGAACGATGATGTTTGCCAAATTCTCGCCTGATGCCTCCAGGGTTGCTTATGTCAGTAATAAGAATATTTATGTGGAAGATCTTTCAGATGGAGAAATAACACAGCTTACATATGATGGTGGTGGTAATATTATTAACGGCACATTTGACTGGGTATATGAAGAGGAGCTGAATTGCAGGGACGGTTTCAGATGGAGCCCGGACGGCAAAAATATCGCATACTGGCAGACTGATACCGAGGGTACAGGTGTTTTTTATATGATAAATAATATTGACTCTGTGTATTCTGTGCCCATACCCTTGCCATACCCGAAAGCAGGGACAACAAATTCGGCGGTCAAAGTGGGTGTAATACCTGCAGATGGTGGTGATACAAGATGGTTCAATATCCCTGGCGATCCACGGAATAATTATCTTGCCAGGATGGACTTTATCCCCAACTCGGATGAAGTTATGATACAGCAGCTTAACAGGAAGCAAAACACAAATACTGTATGGGTGGGTGATGTAAAAAACATGGATTTAACCACCATTCTTATTGACAGGGATGAAGCATTTCTGGATATACATGATAATATTATGTGGCTTGAAAATGAGAAATATTTTACCTGGACAAGTGAAAGAGACGGCTGGCTGCACCTCTATAAAGTGTCGCGTGATGGAAAAAAAATGGACCTTATTACAAAGGGTGAATTTGATGTAGTAAACATCAGCTGTATAGATGCTGAAGGAGGATATGTATATTATATAGCGTCACCACACAATCCTGTTGACCGTTATTTATACAGGAGCAGGATTGACGGAAGAGGTCAGGCTGAGAGAGTAACACCTGATGATATGCCCGGACAGCATTCATACCAGATGTCAGCCGATGCAAAATGGGCCATACATACCTTTCAGAATGTGATTACCCCTCCAAAGATATCACTTGTCAGCCTGCCCGGACATAGCGAAGAGAGATTGCTGGTAAGCAATATGGAAGCAAAGGAACGCTACGATAATCTGGGATTGAATCCAAAAGAATTTTTCAGGGTTGATATTGGTGACCTTGAACTGGATGGATGGATGATTAAACCACGGGATTTTGATCCCTCAAAAAAGTACCCTGTTATCTTTTATGTTTACGGTGAGCCGGCAGGAGCTACGGTTCAGAATAGCTGGGGTGGAGGCGACCTGTGGCACCAGTACCTGGCACAGCAGGGCTATGTGGTTATGAGTATAGATCCACGCGGTACAAGGTCGCCCCGCGGAAGGGAATGGCGTAAAATTATATACCGTAAGATAGGCATTGTTGCTGCCCTGGATCATGCGGCAGGGGTAAGGCAGATAATCAGGGATTATCCCTTTGTAGATGAGTCGCGTATAGGCATCCATGGATGGAGCGGAGGAGGACAGATGACCCTGAACTGCATGTTTCGCTTTCCTGAGTTGTACAAAACGGGAATAGCTGTGGCCTTTGTTGCCGATCAGAAGAATTATGATACCATATACCAGGAGAGGTATATGAGTACACCACAGGATAATCCTGAAGGTTACCGTGATGGCTCGCCCATAACGCATGCACATAAGCTTGAAGGAGATCTGCTGATAATGCATGGTACGGCTGATGATAATGTGCATTATCAGAGTTTTGAGATGCTTACAAATGAACTGATAAAGCATAATAAGCTGTTCAGCCAGATGTCGTATCCCATGCGGGCACATGGTATAAGTGAGAGGGAAAACACCTCCTGGCATGTGAGGCAGACCATGGAAAAATTCTGGCTGGAGAACCTGGAGCCCGGTGGAATTAAAAAGTAAGCTGCATTAGTACGGAAAATCCCTCAGCTCTTTACCTCATAGCCCAGGGAGCGTATATTTGACAGTAATTTTTCAGTGTCAATATTTTTGCCGCTAACCGAAAGTTTTTTCTTCCCCAGGTCAACACTGGCTGAATCAATACCCTCAACAGATGAAGCTGCATTTTCAACGTTCTGCTTGCAGTGATTGCAGGTCATACCTTCAACCTCCATAGTAATAAATTCACTCCCGGGGGAAGAATTTCCCTCTGGCTTGACTTCAGGCTTTTTACCGAATAATCTCATTATATATCCGTTTATTATTAATAATACAAGAATAATAGCCGAGCCAATGCTGAGCCATCCGGGAAGTATCTCATGGTCATGAGACATTATATGTTCCGGCAGCACAAACCAGCTGGCCGGCAGGAAATTATTTATCAGGAAACCAAATATCAGTGCTCCGGAAATAATAGATGCAAGGTAACCGATCAGGCTTTTCCTGCCCATTACTTTAGCTATCATTGTT
>JAWLFR010000186.1:0-3442 GCA_041685495.1 Bacteroidales bacterium | reverse complement strand
GTTCAATAGCTGTTTACCGCTGGAATAGTCGTATGCAATTGCCATTCTCTCTGTGCAGCAATAGCATGGATCCACTGCTGCAAGTATTATGGTAGCATCTGCAATTGTCTGCCCGATGCAGGATTTTTTAAAAGTTGCTATATTCACATAGCTGGGGGCACGCACCTTATGTCTCACAGGGGAGTTTGATCCGTCTGTTTTTACGAAATGGAACACTTCGCCGCGCGGTGCCTCTGCCCTTCCAAAACCGGCTCCTTCAGGAATCTCCTTAACCGGGTTATATATATCTCCTTCTTTTGTTTTACTCATCTTATCAAGACACTGATCAATTATCGACACCGATTCATACATCTCAAGCAGCCTCACTTCTGCCTTTGCAAACACATCACAGCTATCAGATGTAATAACTTTCCAGTCAACCATATCATATGCTGCGTAAGGATCGTCACGCCTGACATCTGCAGCAATACCTGAAGCCCTGGCTGTCGGGCCTACTGCAGCAAAATCAATAATATCTTCCTTTGTCAGGATGCCTACTTTCTTTGTCCTGGCATGAATGACAGGATCATCCATAACAGCTCCGGTGAGCAGATCGATCTTTGGCCTGAGTTTATCAAGCATCTTCTTTACATCACTAATATGGACATCAGGTATATCCCTTCTCACACCGCCTATCCTGAACATAGCATAGTTGTTCCTGTTACCTGTGGTCTTTTCAAAAATATCCAGAACAAGCTCACGGTATTTCCATGCCCACATAAATACAGTATTATAGCCCAGGAAATGACCTGCCAGGCCTACCCACAGGAGATGACTGTGTATGCGTTCAAGTTCTCCTATTATAGTTCTGATATACAGGGCCCTGTCAGGCACCTCCACCCTGCCTATCTCTTCCATGGCATTAACATAGGCAAAGGGATGGGAGGTGGAGCATATACCACAGATCCTTTCCACCACAAAGAAGACCTGGTCAAAAGTTTTGGATTCATTAATCTTTTCAATACCCCGGTGGTTATAGCCGGTCTCCCAGTCTATATCCTTTACAATCTCGCCTTCACAGTAAAGCTTAAAAAGCTCAGGCTCCTCCTGCAGCGGGTGGTACGGACCAATTGGTATCACTGTTTGCTTACTCATTTCTCTGGGTTTTTTTGTTATCTCGTGCCGGTCGTGAATAAGGATAATCTGTTTTTGCCCAGTTCCCTTCTGATATCAGGCTTTTAAGATCAGGATGGTTGGTGAATTTAATACCAAAGAGCTCATGTATTTCCCTCTCGATCCAGTTTGTGGCACTTATCATATTGGACAGTGATTCAATCTCAGGATCCTTCCTGTTGAGAGATACCATCAGGTTTATTATATAACCGGTATTATCATCACTGAAATGGTAGATCACATCAAAACCTCTGTCTGTTGCCATTCCTGATGCTATTATGAACCTGTATTTGAGTTCATCAAGAAAATAATTAGTTATTTCCAGCAGTGCCTGTTTCCTTATCTGAACTATCATTCTCTTTCTTTGTCTGACCATAACACCCAGTATATCACTGTTGAAGTTCAGTTTTATCATATCCGGGAATATGTCGTAATTGATAGAAGCCATATTCAGTTATTTATTGATCAGTTTTACAATTCCGGCAAGTATTGCTTCAGGTTTGGGAGGGCAACCCGGAATATAGGCATCCACCGGTATTATTTTGTCTACCGGTCCGGCAAAAGTGTTGCCTTCGGCAAAAATACCACCCGTACAACCGCAGGCTCCGAATGCAACTACCAGTACGGGTTTAGGTGCCTGCTCATAAACCTCAAGCAGTCTGTCATGACACTTCCTGTTTATTGAACCCGACACCAGCAATACATCCGCATGCCTTACAGTTCCTACAAGTTGTATCCCGAACCTCTCAACATCATACCGCGAAGTAAGGCAATCAAGGATCTCTATATCGCAGTTATTGCATGAGGCTCCACCAAAATGGAAGACCCAGAGCGATTTCCTGAAACAATAACTTCCTAAACTCAACTTTTTATAATTTTATAGTTTAACAATTGATAATCCTATAGCCAGCACAACCAGGATATTCATCCAGATAAAGAAAAATCTCATGGCCTGGTCCAGTCTCAGTCTCGGATTTGTATTCCTTATAAGCGTTATCAGAAGAAGTACAAGCAGCAGTTTCAATACCGACCATAAAATATCAATGCCGGTAAATTTGAATCCTCCCATAAGTAATGTCACCATTAATGATGGCAGGGCAAAGAGCATGATATATCTGGCCATTTTCACCATGGCATAGGCAGTCCCGGAATATTCAATAAAAACTCCGTGGGCAATCTCTGTCTCAGCCTCCGACATATCAAAAGGAACAAGGGCAAGTTTTGCCTGGATGACAAACAGTATTATAATAAACAGTAAAACCCCGGATATTGATCCTATAAAAGCTCCGCCCTCCTGCTGAGCCGCAATAATATCCGAGACAGATATGCTCATACCGCTTTTTATTATAATACAGGTAAGGGCAAGTATGAATGTCAGTTCATAGCTTATTATCAGCTTTATTTCTCTCGATGCACCCAGAGCACCCAGGGGATTGCCTGAAGCAAGTGAACCTATTATATAGCTGAGGGAGGGAATAGTAAGCAGGTAAAAGATCACGATAATATCCCCTTTAAATCCGCTGCCCGGAAATATCGACGGCAGCAGTATAAATACGTTGGCCATGGCAGCGCTGAAAAGAGCAAATACCGGGGCTGCCAGAAATACCATGCGGGCACCGCTCTTTGGCAGAATTGTCTCTTTATAAAACAGCTTCCCAAGATCATAGAAGGGCTGAAGAAACGGCGGGCCCTTCCTGAACTGAACCCTTGCAGTTATCTTACGATCTGCCCAGGATAGTACCCCTCCTATCAGTATCGAGAATGTAATCCCGGGGAATATCAAAAAATAGAACAGTTCTTTAATCATTTCTCAGCTTTATTCATGTTTCAAATTATCCCAAAGTATGTCCCTTACTAAAACTTTCTCATTCAATTTATGGAGGTGCTGCCCGGGATCTTCATCAGAATCCTCAAAAGACAGGGCTTCATTAGGGCAGCTTTCTATACACAGAAGCTTTACATCACTGCCATTCAATCCGCAATAGTCACATACCGACTTGCGGACTTCGAAAAAATTATTCATCATGGTGCCAAAAGGACAGGCCATTACGCACGATTTACAGGCTATACACAGGTTTGACGACCTGCTGATGATCCCCTTATCATCCCTTTCCAGGGCATCAACAGGACACACTTCAATACAGGGGGCGTCCTCGCATCTCCGGCATGTAAAACTGAATGCCGCTTTCTCAAGCAATGGCATCATCCCATTATTCCCGGGGTGATGCTGATATGAGCATTGCACCTGGCAACTGCTGCAGCTGCGGCATTTCATCATATCTATAACTAT
>JAWLFR010000185.1:0-3459 GCA_041685495.1 Bacteroidales bacterium | reverse complement strand
GGCAAGCATATATAAGACGTTTATGAAAATGGGGGCTGAAAAGATCCATGATCCTTCGCAATTACTGGTGGTTCTTGACCATAATGCTCCTCCGACCAATGCAAAGCTGGCAACACAGTACGAGGAGATAAGGGAGATGGTGAGAGAACACGGAATAGAAAAATTCTATGATGCGGGCCGGGGTATATGCCACCAGATAATGTCTTATCATGCTCAACCGGGGATGATAATAGTGGGAAGCGACAGCCATACATGCACCGCAGGGGCCTTTAATACACTGGCGGCGGGTATTGACCGTACCGAGTCGGCCGGCATATGGACCCGCGGCGAAACATGGTTCAGGGTGCCTGAGTCAATAAAAATAACCCTGCGCGGACGCTTAAGGGATGGCGTTTATGCCAAAGACCTGTCCCTATGGATAATAGGCATGATAGGCACCGCCGGCGCCAATTATATGTCGATTGAATACCATGGGGAGGGAGTGAAGTCTTTGAGTATATCCGACAGGATGACCCTGGCTAACCTGGCATCGGAGATGGGTGCCAAGAATGCCGTATTCCCTGCCGACCAGATATTGCGTGATTTTCTGGGTGAGGGAGATTATAATGAGCAGTGGGCTGATGAAGGAGCCGGATATGCACAGGAGATAGAAATTGATATGGATGAGATATATCCCCTTGTGGCCGCTCCTCATAATGTAGATAATATTAAGGCAGTGGCTGAGGTGACCGGTATAAGTGTTCATCAGGGACTGATAGGCACATGTACTAATGGGAGAATTGAAGATATAAGGATAGCAGCTGATATACTTAAAGGGAAATCCATAAAAGAAGGATTCCAGCTGCTTGTTATACCGGCAAGCAGGGAAGTATACCTGCAGGCACTGGAGGAGGGACTGCTGACAGTGCTGATTGAGGCCGGGGCAAATGTACTGGGTCCGAGCTGCGGACCTTGCCTGGGAACCGGTCAGGGCATACCTGCCGATGGTTACACGGTTATATCCACCGCCAACAGGAACTTTTTAGGGCGCATGGGTAATAAAAATGCTGAAATATACCTGGCATCTCCTGCAACAGTAGCCTTTACCGCATTGAGCGGAAAAATAACGGACCCCAGGCCCGAAGAAGGAAGTGAGAAATACATCAGCCACCGGAAAGAAAGCACCACGGCGCAGATAGATGCTAATGATAACAGGAAAATAAAAGGAGTATGGGATTACAGCGATATCGATAACCTGAATACAGACCAGATGTTTGCCGGTAACCTGACATACAATGTGCTCAGCTCTGATGCCGAGGCTATCATCCCCCACCTTTTTGCAGGATTTGATACAAATTTCAGCAGGAATGCTTCTGAGGGTGATATTATTATTGCGGGTGATAATTTTGGCTGCGGCAGCTCAAGGGAGCATCCTGCGGTTGGACTGGCACACCTGGGCGTTAAAGCTGTAATAGTTAAATCGGTAAACAGGATATTCTACCGCTCCAGTATAAACCAGGGCCTGCCCCTCATTGTATTGCCGGAGGCGGTTGAAGCTTACAGCAGAGGTGATGAAGTGGATATAGATTTTACGAAAGGAACGGTCAGGGTGGGGGACCGGACCATTGATTTTGAGCCGCTCCCGGATAAGCTGAATGAGATAATAGAGAAAAAAGGACTGGTAAACTGGATTTTAAGCATATGAAACTGATAAGCTGGAACGTAAACGGAATAAGAGCGGTAGCTAAGAAAGATTTTTTAAAGAGTGTTAAACAGATGTCTCCTGACATAATCTGCCTTCAGGAAACAAAGGCCCAGGATGTACAGGTTGAAGAAGCCCTGGCAGGGCTTGAAGACTACCATCTGTTCTCCAGCTCTGCTGAAAAAAAGGGATATTCCGGCACGGCCGTGCTGACACGTACAGAGCCACTGGATGTGACAAAGGGTATAGGCCGTGAATCACATGACAGTGAAGGCAGGGTACTGACCCTTGAGTATGCAGATTTTTACCTGGTTAATGTATATGTTCCCAATTCAGGCAGTGAGCTGAAAAGGCTGGTGTATCGGCAGGAATGGGATCGTGACTTCTTTGCATACCTGAAGAAGCTGGAAGAGAAAAAGCCTGTTATTGTCTGTGGCGATTTCAACGTGGCGCATAAGGAAATTGACCTTGCCCGTCCAAAACCCAACTACAATAAATCGGCCGGATTTATGCAGGAAGAGATAGATGGCATGGACCGTTACACTTCGGGTGGACTGACAGACACATTCAGGCATTTTTATCCTGATAAGAGAGATGCCTATTCATGGTGGAGCTACAGGGCAGGAGCAAGGGGTAAGAATGTGGGCTGGAGGATTGATTATATACTGGTAAGCGAGAAACTTATTCCCGGCATCAAAAAAGCTTCCATACACAACGAAATAATGGGATCAGACCATTGCCCGGTGTCGCTGGAGATGTAATGATATAAATAATTTGTATTAAACATATGGTATAGAAAAGCTAAATGTACTGCCTTTCCCAATTTCACTTTCAATCCAAATCTTGCCTCCGTGCATTTCAATAAAATCCTTGCAAATCAGTAATCCTAAACCGGTTCCTGTTTCCCTGTTTGTGCCTGTTGTTGAATAGCTGTAATCAATCCGAAATAATTTATCAATATCTTTATTTTTTATCCCAATACCATTATCAGTAACAGAAACAATTAATTGTTTTTCTTTTTGTTCAGCCTTAATTATTATTTCGCCTCCTGGTCTGGTGAATTTTATACTATTAGAGATTAAGTTTCTCAAAACGGTACTAATCATAGCCTTATCGGCATAAACCGGAATATTGTGAGGTAATTTTTTATAAATAGTGATTGATTTTTGTCGGGCTGAATCATTTGATAATTCTAATACTTCATTAGTTACAGATACAAATTCAATATATTCCGGATTAAATTTAATTTCACCTGTTTGTGCCCGCGACCACTCTAACAGGTTGGTAAGTAAATTCATCGCTCTTTGTGCTGAATCCTGAATAATTGTGGCATATTTTTCGATCCCTTCATAGTCCTGCTTCTGAATCTGTTCTGCAATAAGATTACTCAAACCAACAATACTGTTAAAGGGGCTTTTCAGATCATGACCGATGATAGAAAAAAAACGATCTTTAGTAGCATTGAGCTCCCTCAGGCGGATTTCATTTTCTATAATAATTTGTTCTGCATTTTTTCGTTCAGTGATATCACGAACGTTAAGAATAACGGATTCAATAACAGGATTATCTAACAGATTAGTACCATAAGCTTCCAGATAAACCCAGCTTCCATTTTTATGACGATGTCTGTATTGTGCTCCACCATGTGCTTTGTTTTCAATAATGTCAAGAAACTCCTTTTTAGTTGATTCCTGATCTTCCGGATGAATCATCTTTTCGATTATAGGGATGCCGGTTAGCTCTTCTTGTTTATATCCCAGTATCTTCTCACATGATTC
>JAWLFR010000055.1:0-14332 GCA_041685495.1 Bacteroidales bacterium | reverse complement strand
CTTTATCTCAGCCTCCCTTTCGAGATTATGATAGGCAGCTATCTTATCCACGCTCAGCCCGAATCCAGAGCGCAGGCTTGTCTCTTCAGGAAGCTCAAAGTCCCATACAGTAAGCCTTACCGGTATCTCTTTTTTCCATTCCCTGCTTTCTAATATCACTGAGCCATTATAAATACCGGCGACTGTGCCTGCCGGGACGAACAGTGTTAACCAGAATGTGGTATTCTCTCCGCTGTGTACGGTAAGTGGACCATCAATAGCGGGCAGGGGGTCCGGCCATAGACCGGCATAACCGTAGCTGTCGGTTGGTTTTGTGACTTTAACATATTCAAGCCTGCGTATTTCGATGTTTTGTGCATCTACAGAATGTCCGCCTGATATGAGATCTGATACACTTATCCTGCAGGAGTCCAGGTCAGTTTCAGTCCTGATAACCAGCTGGAAGGGTTCGTATTCATTGGATGCAGACCACAGACTTATCGTATCACCTGTCAGGGAAGGGACAGGAGTATCAAGCATAACTTTGTAGGCTCCTTCACACCACCATACAGATATCTCCCCGTCCTTTTCCAGTCTGGTTCCAAACCCCCCGCTGTCGAGGTGGTAAGGATCTGTTTTTTGCCCGTATATATGAGTTAAAGGAAATAAGGATATAAATAAAAAAAGAAAAAAATGAATGCAAAGCTCTCTCATACAGGGCCTGTTTTTATTGTTTTACCGGCCTTAAAGTTAGCAATAAATGTTTCCTGTACTTATCTTCCGATACTAAAAAAAAACGGGTATTTTTAAGCAAAAATTAAGCATATGAAGATCACATTAATAGGTTACGGCACAATGGGTAAAGAGGTGGAAGCTGCCGCATTGTCGAGAGCTCATGAAATTATACTCATAATTGATGAGAATAATTCTGATGAGCTGGATAAAGAAATCTTTAAACACTCGGATGTGGCAATTGAATTCACCACTCCCGGAACAGCTTATAAAAATATTGAAAAATGCATTAGCAGGGGAATCCCTGTTGTTTCAGGTACTACCGGCTGGACAGACAGGCTGGCGGAGGCTCAGAATCTGGCTTTGTCAAAAGGAGGATGCCTGTTATATGCATCCAATTTCAGTCTGGGTGTCAATATAATGTTTTATTTAAACAGGAAACTGGCAGAAATAATGAACGGACAGGATGCATACAATGTTAAACTTGAAGAAACACACCATGTAAGGAAAAAAGATGCTCCCAGTGGCACTGCTAAAAGCCTGGCAGAGGATATTATAGGAGAATGTAAAAAATATGAGTCATGGATTTCTGGTAAACCGGTCTCCGAAAAAGAATTATGCATAAAGTCGGTGAGGAAAGGAGATGTGCCCGGTACACACAGGGTGGAATGGAGCTCGGATATTGATGATATTACAATAGAGCACAGGGCGCATAACAGGAAAGGTTTTGCACTTGGTGCGGTTTTTGCTGCTGAGTTCATTCAAAAGCGGCAGGGTGTTTTTACAATGAAGGATCTGCTGGGTTTTTAATTTAAAACATTACTTTTGCCAGTCACATAATTTAAGGGATATGCTCAAAATAATACGCAACCGGTATTTTACATTTTCAGTAGTTGCACTGATTTATATATTATGGGTGATATGGGTAGGTAACTACTGGCTTCTTTTAGGCCTGCCGGTAATTTTCGATATATATATCACGAAAAAGGTAAACTGGTCATTCTGGAAAAAAAGGGAAGGGCCCAACAGTAGTTTCATTGAATGGCTTGATGCTTTGATCTTTGCCGTCATTGCTGTTACGCTTATTAATATTTTCCTTTTTCAGAATTACAGGATACCCACACCATCCATGGAGAAGTCGCTCAGGGTGGGTGATCACCTTTTTGTAAGCAAGGTGGCTTATGGTCCGCGCTTGCCTAACACCCCCATTGCCTTTCCATTTACCCAGCATACGATACCGCTGATTAATACCAGGTCCTGGTCCAATATTGTGCAGGCCAGGTATGAAAGATTGAAAGGTTTTGGTGATGTAGACAGATTTGATGTTGTGGTATTTAATTTTCCGGCAGGCGATACCGTTGTTCTGCAAAACCAGATAACGGCCTATGACCAGATTCTCAGGTCGGAGGCTTCCAGTCTCGAGAATCAAGATATTATGAGGGGTAACAGGGTCAGGACCATGCAGGAATATTTTGCCATGGCACGTGAAGAAGTGTGGAAATCAAATGACGTTATATACAGGCCTGTGGACAGGCGTGAAAATTATGTTAAGAGATGCGTGGGCATACCTGGCGACACCATAAGTATAAAAGGCGCCGTGCTTTATGTTAATGGAGAAAGACAGGAAGGTATTGAAACACAGCAGTTAAACTACTGGGTGCGTACAGATGGTACCAGGATTAACCCCAGGGCTTTTGAAAGGCTGGATATTTATAAATCGGATCAGAATATGGTATCGGGTACAACCTACCTTATGCCACTGACCAGTTCAAATGCCGAAGTCATAAGTAATTTCCGGAATGTACAGGAAGTGAAAAAGAACCTCAGGAGGGAAGGGGAGTTTGGAGAGCATATATTCCCGCATAACCCTTATTTTCCGTGGAATGAGGATTATTACGGTCCCCTGTGGATACCTGAGAGGGGGGCCACTGTAAAGCTAGATTCCAATAATATATCCATCTATGAACGGATTATAGATGTGTATGAAGATAATGATCTGACAGTTGAAGGGAACAGATTTATTATTAATGGTGAAGAGACTGACAGCTATACCTTTAAGATGGATTATTACTGGATGATGGGCGATAACCGCCATAATTCAGCTGATTCGCGTTTCTGGGGCTTTGTGCCTGAGGACCATGTTGTTGGTGAACCCAAATTTATATGGCTCTCCATTGACAAAGAGGCCAGTGGACTTAAGAAGATTCGTTTCAGACGCCTCTTTATGTCAATAAAGTAAACCGGGACGCTATGATATTATGCTGATCTGACAATGGTTTCCCTGCCATCACTGTCAATCACCAGCTCAGCATGGTCTTCACTGACATCACCTTTCAGTATGGCAAGTGATATTTTATCTGTTATCTCCTTTTGTATCAGACGTTTAAGAGGTCTTGCCCCGAACTGTATATCAAAGCCTTTATGCTGAAGATAATCTATACAGCTGTCGGTAAGGGATAGCTCAATATTCTGTTTGCTAAGAGTTTTCTTAAGCAAGCGAAGCTGTATGTCAATAATATCCCTGATATCTTCCCTGGTAAGAGGCTTAAACATAATAAGCTCATCTATGCGGTTCAGGAATTCAGGCCTCATACTTTTTTTGAGTATTTCAAAAACCTGGTTTTTTGTATTTTCTATCACCTCTTCAGCATTCTCTTCGGTATAGTCCTCGAAATTTTCTCTTATAAGTTCAGACCCCAGGTTTGAGGTCATGATAACTATGGTATTCTTAAAGTTTGCCACCCTGCCTTTATTGTCTGTAAGCCGGCCATCTTCGAGTACCTGCAGCAGTATATTAAAAGTATCGGGGTGTGCTTTCTCTATCTCATCAAGCAGGATAACGGAATAAGGCTTTCTTCTGACAGCCTCGGTCAGCTGTCCGCCTTCATCGTATCCTACATACCCGGGAGGAGCCCCAACCAGTCGCGACACAGCATGCCTCTCCTGGTACTCACTCATATCTATACGCGTCATAAGAGACTCGTCATTAAACAGGTATTCCGCCAGTGCCCTTGCCAGCTCTGTTTTACCTACACCTGTTGTACCCATAAAAAGGAAGGAGCCTACGGGCCTGTTCTCATCGGCAAGCCCGGTCCGGCTTCTTCTTATCGCAGCGGCCACTGCATTTATTGCTTCCTCCTGGCCTACCACTCTCTTGTGGAGTTCCTCCTCTATCTTTAATAACTTCTCTTTTTCACTCTGTAGCATCCTGGTTACAGGTATACCGGTCCACCTCGAAATTATTTGGGCAATATCCTCGGATGTTATCTCTTCCCTTACCAGTCTTTTGCCTTCCTTTTCATAGTCCTGCAGCTTCTCTATGGCTTTTTTCAGCTCTGCTTCGGCTTCAGGCAGCTGCCCGTACCTTATCTCGGCCACTTTACCAAGGTCACTTTGACGTTCGGCCTTTTCAGCCTGGTACCTGTAATCCTCAATCTTTTGTTTTATCTTCTGTATATCATTCACCACCGACTTTTCCTCTTCCCAGAGAGCAGTCAGTTGTTTTCTTTCGTCTTCCAGCTCTGCAAGCTGCCTGTTTCTTGCATCTACCTTTTCTTTGTCCTTTTCGCGCTTGAAAGCTACTTTTTCAATCTCCAGCTGCTGTATTTTCCTGTCCAGAATATCCAGTTCTTCAGGCTTTGAATTCATTTCAATACGCAGGTGTGCAGCAGCTTCATCAATAAGGTCAATAGCCTTATCGGGAAGGAATCGGTCGCTGATATACCTTATTGATAACTGAACAGCCGAAATAATTGCCTCATCTTTGATGCGTATCTTGTGATAGCTCTCGTACCTTTCCTTGATACCCCTGAGTATTGATATGGCATCTTCCTCATCCGGTTCATCTATAAACACTTTCTGGAACCTTCTCTCAAGAGCCTTGTCTTTCTCGAAATATTTCTGGTATTCATTCAGGGTTGTTGCCCCAACAGCACGAAGCTCACCTTTAGACAGGGCAGGTTTCAGTATGTTTGCAGCATCCATAGCTCCTTCTCCGCCACCTCCGGCACCAACGAGTGTGTGTATCTCATCAATGAAGAGTATAATATTGCCATCCGAGTGTACCACTTCCTTAACCACAGATTTAAGGCGCTCTTCAAACTCGCCCTTATATTTGGCGCCGGCAATAAGGGCACCCATATCGAGGGAGAAAATATTCTTCTTCAGCAGGTCGTCCGGGGCATCACCGTTAACTATACGGAAAGCTATGCCTTCGGCGATGGCTGTTTTACCAACGCCTGGTTCACCTACCAGTATAGGGTTGTTTTTTGTCCTGCGCGCCAGTATTTGCAGCACACGCCTTATCTCTTCATCCCGACCTATCACCGGGTCAAGCTTGCCGCTCCTTGCACTCTCGTTAAGGTTTATGGCATATCTGCCAAGTGCATTATATGTTTCCTCCGCTGTCTGGCTGTTGACATTGCTGCCCTTGCGCAGTTCCTTCATTGCTGCCTTCATGTCGGCAACGTTCATGCCACTGTCTTTAAGCATGGATGCAGTACTGTCAGAGCTTTTCATTATTGCTTCCAGAATATGTTCAATGGAAATATATTCATCACCTGATGATTCGGCTGCTTTGCGAGCTGCTACCAGGGCCCTGTTTGCAGTATCAGATAAATATACCTGTCCGCCACTGACCTTCGGATAAGAATTAATTATCTCATCCAGGGCCATACGTACGGCCTGCTCGTTAACAGAGAGCTTTTTAAATATATAGGGCATTATATTATCGTCCGTCTCCATTATGCCCTTTAACAGGTGCCCGCATTCAATGGCCTGGTTCTCCTTTTCCATGGCAAGCTGCTGGGCCCTTTGTATTGACTCCTGTGATTTTATGGTAAATTTATCGAACTGCATATATTAATTATTGTTTATGAAAATTATTGTTTACGAAAAGCTGCAGGCTATCATATTATAACCTGCAGCTTTGATTAATAAGTTACTTCTCTGATTTAACTGATTGCAATCTGCTTTGCAGGTTTGGGTTTTACCTCTTCACTCTTTGGAAGAGTTACATATAAAATCCCATCCTTGTACCTGGCGCTTATCTTCTGATTGTCAATAAGATTGTCCTCAATCTCAAAGCTCCTGCAGAAGGACTGGTAACTGAACTCCCTGCGGTTATACCACTCGTCCTGATTCTCATCCTGTTTTATCTCTGAAGAGATTGTCAGGCGTCCGTTATCATAATTAACGGAAAAATCATCTTTTTTCATGCCGGGTGCTGCCACCTCAATCATAAAATCATTGTCTGTCTCTTTAATATTCACTGCCGGTACACTCGTGTTGGTAGATGAATAATTCAGGCTTGGCCTGTCAGATAATTCATTATCCCAGAAACGGTCCAGCATTGATGACGGAATAAAAGGAAATCTTGCTATAGTCATTTTTCTATCCTCCATTAATTTAATTATAAATTTTTTGTTTTCTGCTTTTTAATTTTCAAATCCTGTGCCATTGTGGATGAATGCCGGACGTGGCATAATATTAACAGCAAGTAATACAGCGTTATACATAAGGGATCCGGCCTGCATTGTGTGTTCCGGAAATCCAGCGACATGCCAATATGGCCGAATACAGGTCTGTCTAAGCGCCAATATGACATACATGGGTAATGATATCCTGTTTTTATCATTGGAACAGGCATAAAAAAAAAGGAGCTGTCTTTTTGAGACAGCCCCTTACAGGTTCTTTCGGAATATGTTAATAAATTATTTTACTTTTTCCACTATTGCTTTAAAAGCTTCAGGGTGGTTCATTGCCAGGTCTGCAAGTGTTTTCCTGTTCAGCGCAATTCCTTTTTTGTTGATTTTTCCCATAAATTCAGAATAGCTCATATCGTATTGTCTTGATGCGGCATTTATTCTCTGTATCCACAGTGCCCTGAAATTACCTTTTTTCTTTCTTCTGTCGCGGTACGAATACTGCAATCCTTTTTCCATTGCATTAACTGCAATGGTATAAGCATTTTTTCTTCGGCCGAACTGACCTTTTGTTTGTTTCAGTACCTTCTTCCTTCTGTTTCTTGAAGCAACTGAATTAGTTGATCTTGGCATATCTCTAAAAAATTTTGAATGTCAGCGCTCCGTTATGGAGACTTGTCTGGCTGGACATCCGGTTAATAACTAGTATACTTTCTCTCTTCTCTGCGTCAGCATTACTTTTTAGCCAGAAGAAGTTTTATATTCTTCTCATCCGTTTTATCAACAGTTCCGAAATAGGTAAGATTCCTTTTTCTCTTAGTTGATTTTTTTGTAAGGATATGGCTTTTGTACGCATGCTTGCGCTTTATCTTTCCCGAGCCGGTAAAAGAAAATCTTTTTTTAGCACCGGGATTCGTTTTCATTTTTGGCATTTCGTACAGTTTTTATATAATTTGAAAGAACCTATTTTTTCTTTTTTGGAGTGAAGGTTATTATCATTCTTTTGCCTTCAAGTCTTGGCATCTGCTCAACAACCCCGTAATCCTCAAGATCCTGGGCCAGTCTTAGCAATAATATTTCACCTTTCTCCTTAAATAATATTGATCGTCCCTTAAAGAACACGTAAGCTTTCACTTTGGCGCCATCTTCAAGGAACTTAATTGCATGTTTCAATTTAAAGTTATAGTCATGATCATCTGTGTTAGGGCCAAATCTAATTTCCTTTACCACCACTTTGGTAGTCTTGGCCTTTATTTCCTTCTGTTTCTTTTTTTGCTGATAAAGAAACTTCTGATAATCGGTTATCTTGCAAACAGGCGGATCAGCTTTTGGAGATATCTCTACCAGGTCAAGCTCCATTTCATCAGCCAGTTTAATGGCATCATTTATTGACATTACCTGTGGTTCTACATTATCGCCTACAACCCTTACTGCCCTGGCGGTAATGCGGTTATTGATCCTGTGAGGCATTCTGTCCTCACGTCTTCTTCTTGGCGGCATGTTTCTTCTTGGTCCTGCTATGGTTCGTTCCTCCTTACTTTAAATTATAATACTCTTTATTTCTATACTGTTCTATCCTTTTATCTGCAATTCTGTTTTAACCTGTTTGTCTATAAATGCAGCAAATTCTTCCAGCGTCATTATACCTTTATCACCTTCTCCCTGCTTTCTTACGGAGACAGTGGATGATTCTTCTTCGTTTTCACCAATAATCAAAAGATAGGGGATTCTGCTTAACTCGCTATCCCTTATCTTTTTACCTATCTTTTCGCTTCTTTCATCAATCAGAGTGCGAATATCGTAATTATTTAAGAATTTTAAAACTTTTTTAGAATAATCATGATATTTTTCGCTGATTGGCAGTATAATAACCTGGTCAGGACTCAGCCACAGGGGGAATTTACCTGCTGTGCTTTCTATAAGTACGGCAACAAATCTTTCTATACTACCGAATATGGCTCTGTGCAGCAAAACAGGCTGATGCTTCTGGTTATCGGATCCTGTATAGCTGAGGTCGAAACGCTCCGGAAGGTTATAATCCACCTGTATTGTTCCGAGCTGCCACTCGCGGCCTATGGCATCCTTAACCATAAAATCCAGTTTGGGTCCGTAAAAGGCTGCTTCTCCCTCTACAACTGTGGTGTCCAGACCTTTCTCCCCGGCTGCTTCAATAATTGCTTTCTGTGCCTTGTCCCAGTTCTCATCACTGCCTATGTATTTTTCCCTGTTCACTGTGTCACGTAATGATATCTGTGCTTTGTAGTCGCTGAAGTCAAGCGATTTGAAAACCCACTGGACCAGATCGATGATCTTCTTAAACTCTTCTTTCATCTGGTCGGGCTCACAGAAATGATGTGCATCGTCCTGGGTAAAGCTCCTGACCCTTGTAAGTCCGTGCAGCTCACCATGCTGCTCGTACCTGTATACCGTACCGAACTCGGCCATGCGGACGGGCAGGTCCTTATATGAATGGGGGGTGGCATTATATATCTCACAATGGTGTGGACAGTTCATTGGCTTGAGCATAAACTGTTCTCCCTCCTGTGGTGTACTTATAGGCTGAAAGGAGTCGGCCCCGTATTTTTCATAATGTCCGGATGTCTTATACAGTTCAATATTCCCGATATGCGGGGTGGAAACGATGGTATAATCCCTTCGTTTCAGTTCAGCCGTCATAAAATCAATAAGTCTCTGCCTCAGATCAGCCCCCCGGGGCAGCCATAAAGGCAGGCCCATACCTACTTTCTGGGAGAAAGCAAACAGTCCCAGTTCCTTTCCTATCTTCCTGTGATCACGCTTTTTTGCTTCCTCAAGCATCAGCATATATTCTTCAAGAAGTTTCTGTTTAGGAAAGCTGATGCCGTAAATGCGAGTCATCATCTTTCTCTTTTCATCACCCCGCCAGTAGGCACCGGCCAGACTGAGGAGTTTTATCGCTTTGATATTTTCAGTATCGGGCAGGTGGGGGCCACGGCACAGGTCCATGAAATCACCCAGCTTATAAAGCGTAATGCTTCCGTCATCCAGCTCACTGATCAGCTCTGTCTTATACTCATCGCCTTTTTCTTCAAACATCTTCAGTGCTTCGGCCTTGCTTATCTCAATCCTTTCCGTGCTGTACTTCTCCCTTGCAAGGTCTTTCATCTTTTTTTCAATCCGTGACAGGTCGGATTCGCTGATAACAACTCCTTCACCCGGATCAACATCATAATAAAAACCATTCTCCACGGCGGGACCTATACCGAACTTAATACCTGGATATAATTCTTCCAGGGCATATGCCAGCAGGTGAGCGCTGGTATGCCAGAAGGTATGCCTGGCCTCAGGGTCTTCCCATTTATGGAATTTTACCGATGCATCTTCATTTACCGGCCTTAAAAGGTCACGTACCTCTCCGTTTATTGATGATGCATATACCTGCCTGGCGAGACCCGGACTGATGCTTTTTGCTATATCAAGACTGCTTACTCCCGCTTCAAACTGCTTAACTGTGTTATCCGGGAATCTTATATTGATCATACTCTGTTTTTCTGTTTGTTAATCAGGTTGCAAAGATAGTGATATTTTTTCTTGAGTAAAGTTATAAGCAATCCAATACTGCATATCAGTAAATTAGCCTGTGCTATACCTGCATTTTGTTAATATATAACTGCTTGATATATTCAGGCTCCTGGTTTTGTTCTTTGATAATTGCCTGGTATATTTATGTTTAGTCGGTAACGCTATTTGTGTGTTAACATTAAACTTTTGTTTATAGCTTTATGTGGCACCATATTTGATTTATAAATATTATAAAAACAACCAAATATCAGAGTCATGAGAAAATTACTTTACATATTGATTATATTCCCGGTGATCCTAACCTCATGCGAGGTACACCCGGATGCATTTTTCTATACCGACAAGGTGGAAGCTTATATAGGAGAAGATATTGTCTTTACCAATGATTCCTATAATGCCGTTGAATTTGAATGGGATTTTGGCGACGGCTATACATCCGGGGCTTATAATCCTGTTCACAGTTATTCGGCTTCAGGTACATACGAAGTCTCGCTTACGGCCATCAGTAAGACAGGGGCAGTGGACAGGGCTTATCAGACTGTCAGTATTGTGTCGCCCACCATACTTGAAATAGAGGTACTTGAATGGCATGATGAATATCCTGTGGCCGGTGCCAATGTAAGGCTTTATCCTTCCCTGTCTGACTGGGACGCAGAGACAAGGCTGGAGGCAGAAGGCAATACAAACTCGAACGGAAAAGTTGTTTTTTACGGCCTCGGGCCCTATGTGTATTATGTTGACGTATGGGAGGAGAATCATAATAATTTTGATCTGCGCGGATATATGAATGATGATTATATAAGGATAAACCAGCTCATTCCCAATGAGGTGAATACCTATATTGCATGGGTTGATTACGTAGGCAATAAAGGAGGTGATGAACGCGACCGTTCAATGGTCATCAGAAAGATAGAACGCAAACCAAAAAAATAATACCGGCCAAAAAAGCATTAACCGGTATTATCAGATATTTTCCTTAAGATACTGTTGTTTTACCCGCTTTTGATCAGGCTCCCTTATTTCTGTTTAAACTTATCACCTGTGGCCTTGATTATAGCCCTGTACCACCACTCGCTGTATCCGGGCTGTGAGGTTTCAGGATTCACATATTTGTGGTTTTCAGGCACTTCCCTCTTTTTCTTGATATTGCCGTCCATATACTTGGTGAACAGGTATTTATAAAAATCTTTCCACTCTGATACTGTGTTATTGCCTGCATCAACCGAGTAATCTGTTATATACCTCAGTGCAAGATCAGGGTCAGCCACATACAGTTCGGCAGCTATACCATCAATCATGGCCGTTTCTTCAATATAGCCTGTCTCCAGCTCTCCCTGTTTGGATTTAATGTCTTCTTCCATAGGCAGCCTGCGACTATAGGCAAAATTAGATACCTGGTTGAATACCCAGAAAGCAGCATCATCACTGAAATCCATTATATCACCGTTGCCTTCTTTAAACGATTGCGGTATTTCCTGCATGCCACAGTACATAGGGGAATAGACGGTGTAGTAGGTGTCATCAACACCAAACCACAATATGCCGCCAACAGGATCAGGCAGCCAGTTGCGGGACTGGGTAACAAACGAAAAACCTGTCTGCTGGGTGGAAATAGCTCTTTCGTTGAAATAAGTCTCGCCGTCAACCTCCCATGTCAGTGGTCGCCATCTTACCGTGCTGCCGAAGGGACCGGCACCCAGGTCTTCTGACATATCCATTGGTGTACCCTGGTAATAATCTCTCATCAGCTCCATTACATCATGGGCGCTAAGCTTTTTATCAGGCTTAATCCATAAGGGCATACGTTCACTCAGATCTGTACCCATAGCATAATCAACATACCTGTCCATATCTTTATTTACCCTGTTGAAACCGGCCCATACACGTGCCTCGCAAAAACGGGCTCCCCCGAAATCCAGCGGTGCATAGGTGTCGCTGAAACTGAAATTGCGGTCGCGTCCATCATACCATTCTTTCTCACGGGCAAGATCAATGACATCCCAGGCATAAACAGTCTCCACTGAAGGATCGGATATCTTATCAAGCTCCCTTGATGTTATTGATTTCTTGCCATCGGCAAGTGGAAAGGTAGTTATCCGGGCCTGGTTGGCATGGCCTGATATATAGCCCTCAGGTATCCGTCTGGCCACCCATACTGCACCATTTTCACCCGGTCCTTTGCCGATAAGCTCCATTATCCATACTTCATCAGGATCCGCAATGGAAAAAGATTCACCTGAACTGTAATAACCGTAATCATCAACCAGCTCTGACATTGTTTTTATTGCTTCACGGGCGTTCCTGGCTCTTTGCAGGGTTATATAAATAAGACTGCCGTAATCAATTATTCCTTCGGGATTTCTCAGTTCACTCCGGCCCCCGAATGTTGTTTCGCCTATGGCCAGCTGGTGATTATTCATATTGCCCACCACGTTATAGGTATGTGATACCTGTGGTATCTCACCAAGGAATTTTCCGGTATCCCATTCATATACTTCAAGCATGGACCCGGGTTCCCAGTCTCTCTCGGGCCAGTAATACAGCTCACCATACAGTACATGTGAATCAGCTGAATAAGTTATCATTGTAGAGCCATCTTCACTGGCACCCCTGGTAATCAAAAAGTTAGTGCAGGCATTGACAATGGGTAGAGTCAGCCCGGCAATCATCAAACTTACCAGTAATACTAAACCTGTTTTTTTCATTGCAAAATGTTTTTGATTTATAGATTATTAAATATTATATGATTATCCAAATATCCGGCAGTTATGATTTGCTGTCATTACCACATTTACAAAAAAAATTGCCTGAGGTTTTATTCTTAAAAATATGCTTAAAGGTAGTGAATTATTTTTCTTATTTTTGATGCCCGAACCAAAATTGATATATGATGAAACCAGCGTTATTAGTACTAGCAGCAGGAATGGGCAGCCGTTATGGTGGTGATAAACAGCTTGATAAGGTAGGTCCTGCCGGGCAGACTATTATTGACTACTCTATTTATGATGCGGTGAGGGCCGGATTTGGAAAAATAGTCTTCGTTATAAGAAGGGATATAGAGCAGCAGTTTAAATCATATTTTATGAGACCGCTGGAAGGCAAGGTGGATATAGATTATGTCTTCCAGGATATGGATGATCTGCCTGACGGCTATGAGCCATCGCCTGAGAGGGTTAAGCCATGGGGTACCAGTCATGCCATACTGGTTGCAAGGGACAAATTGAAGGAGCCTTTTGGAGTTATTAATTCCGATGATTATTATGGTGTTGAGTCATTTAAGATTCTCTATGATTTTCTGGTAAATGATAAAGATGAGAACAATTACTGCATAGTAGGCTACAGGATGGGTAATACGCTGTCTGAGCATGGCCATGTTAACCGGGGAGTATGCAAAACTGATGATAAAGGGAACCTTGTTAATATTGTTGAGACAAGGCGTATTGAAAAAAGACCTGACGGAATATATGCACCCGGCCCAAAAGGCAGGGAGATACAGTTTGAGGCTGATGAGATTGTTTCAATGAACCTGTGGGGATTTAAGCCATCATGCTTTAAATACCTGGAGGAAGAGTTTATTAATTTCATTGAAAGAAGTGCCGGTGATCCCAATGCTGAGCTTGATATTCCAACCTCAATGGATGTATATGTGAAAAAAGGCGAGATAAACATACAGGTCCTTATGACAGAAGAAAAATGGTTTGGTGTTACCTACCGGGAAGACCGCCCGTTTGTTGTCCGCAGCCTTCAGGATATGGTAGATAAGGGTATTTACCCGGAGAAGCTGTGGTAGTGATTACTTGCGGTCTTGCTTACCAGTAGAAACTGAGATTTAACTTTGATTCATTATTGCGCTTATCATTTACTGTAAGCTCAAGCTCATGTAGTTGACCCTGTGAAAGATAATCAGGATCAGCTTTGTAACTTAAAAGGGAGTTTTTCGGATCCCACTCGAAAAGAGCCCACCTGCCATCTATCATTACCCTGTAGTCACCAATGCCGCTGAAATCATCATTTATCCTGACCAATAATTCTTCCCCGGCTTGAAGAGTGTCGCCATCCTGAAACCTGACGGGCTGTATAGAAGGGGCAATAGTGTCAATACCTGCTGCATATATACCCAGTTCGCGCACCTGTCCTTCTATAAATCCATTATTCCACCTTCCGCCTGCAAAACTGACCGAGTTCATATTTTCCCCGTCAATGTTTACAAGGCATAATTTAGATCTCAGCTCTTCGGGTACCTTCCCGGTTACTTTGATCGCCAGCTTATAACTGCTGTGAACAGGTATATATTTATTATGCACCTGGTGCAAATCCGAAAAAAGGTCTTCAGGACCACCATGAATTTTTTTATAGTCGAAGTATATTGCATCATAAAAACAGTTCGCAGGAAATTTCACCCTTATATCATCACGGATAAATTCATTTGGCTGGTCGTATGGCATCATGTAACTGCCTGCTTTTTCCAGTCCCGCAACACCTGCCTTTTCTGCCCTTATATTAAAGCTGATTGATGAATAATTATTATTGAAATCAGAAACCCCTATCTCAACCTTATGGATTTCGCCATCGACGGTTTCTATTATACCATTATTTATCAGGTGATTGTAGGTGCTGATCAGGTTATTAGGCTCCCT
>JAWLFR010000184.1:0-3492 GCA_041685495.1 Bacteroidales bacterium | reverse complement strand
ACAAAAAGGGCACCACATATTGTATGGCATTGAGCTCACCGGTATCCTGGGCCCTCACTATCCAGGAAGATGATATGCTGAGAATGATACAGCTGACTATTAGTTTTAATTTCATTAATTTCTATTTTAAGCTGACAAATATATAAACATTTAAATCCATTCTTTGTTGTGCTTTACCTATAAAATAATCATACGGCCTGAAATACGGGCTGCTTCATTTTTATCTGTTCTGAGCAAAACGGTATAGATATATGATCCTGCCGCCACCCTGCTTCCGTTATTATCTCTTGCATCCCAGCTTATGGGTTTCAAACTGTACCCGCCTGTGCGGTCCGTTGTTTTAATAGTTTTGACAAGCCTGCCGTTCTGACTGTAGATATTAATAATAATCTCTACTGTGGCATCCGGCCTGTTATGCTCAAGGCTGATTTTTGTATTGTTGACAAAGGGGTTTGGGTAATTAATCAGCCTGTTAAGAATCAGTCCATCTTCATCTCTTACGAAAAACAATATGGATGATGATGAAGAATTATTATAATTATCCCAGGCCTTGAGTGTTATGCTGTGTCCGCCCTTACTCAGGCCTTTCAGAGGGTAGTATATTTTTCCTGACTGATATGTCCCCAGGTCATTTTCATAATAATTATTCAGTACTATTGAGTTACTCTTATCCTTATCAATAACGGCCACTATATCGTGACCTATGCCTGTGCCGGTTGTATTTATGCTGCCCTGATCGCTGAGATGGGCCAGAAGTACAGGATCAGGTCCGGTTATCCCACCATCCCTGAAGAGGGTGTCATTCATGTATAATTTTATCTGTGGGCCTGTGGTGTCGGTTATCGTTGTATTAGTAAAGCCTCCTACAATAATATCATTGTAGAAACCTCCGTAATCTGCACTGTCATCAGCAGCAAAATAACTCAGTTTACCATTACCGAAAGTATAATCAATATCCCTGGGAATGAGCATTGAGATGCGGAACCTTCCGTTTATTACCTTTGCCTTGCCCCTGAACAAAACACGGTCCTGTGCCATATAATTAAAAGGAAGTCCCCCATCGTTGGCAAGGGTGGCCACTTCATATTCCTTATCATATAATTCCTGGTATACATACCCGTTGAATGAATCATTCAGTCTGCCCGAGTTATCACTTATATGTCCTGATACAGTAATCTCAGACAGGGCCTTTATGGTGTCATTGACTTCGCTGATGCTTACACCGTTGATTGAATCTGTAACCACCCTCCCGTGCCATGGGTATGCCAGCCTGAGTGCCGGATCTCCCAGCAATGTAAAGTTCCTTTTATTATTACCACCGGTATTTATTTTTGCCCGTCTCATTATTTCCCCCATGGTCAGTCCTTTACCGTCATCATCCTTGCCGAAAGCATTTTCATAAAGTCGCACTGCAAGATTATAGTTATGTGATGCAAAAACTATACGGGTGGTTGTAAGAAGGGCAATGGCACCGCCAGGATTAAGCAGTGCCAGTTCACCCGCTGATGCCTTCTGGCTTATCTCGCCGCTGCCCTGATCAATATCTACATTCTCAAAACGTGAAAACTCACATGTTGCAGTAACAAAAACGGGATATTTTCCCTTATTGGACCATGCGTTAATATTTTCAATACTTACCACTCTCTCGTGAGCCAGTCCGTTCTCACTGCCGTGGCCGGCGTAGTTAATTATTAGACCTCCCTTATTAACCCTGTTGTTAATGGCTTCTGTTGCGTCAGGGTAAGAGTCGCCGTTAACCGATGTAACCTGCTTGTAGGAATCAAGATATATCTTTTCAATATTGAATGAGGGTTCAATTGTATTAATCAGTTCGGCCAGGTTATCCGAGTCATTCATATGTATATTATTATCTTCATCATCGGCAACCATGGTTATTATGTTTCTCCATGGTCCCGTATTGTCAGGATCTATATAGTTCCTTATCTTTTTTATCATTGCTGCAGCCTGTACAGTATCGGAAACAGGCAACCTGCCTATGCCAAGATCAAGATACCCTTCGGATTCACCTTCGCCAGAATCGAGCAAACCATAATAGTCATCCGAGGTGAAGGACAGAATGCTTATATGTGAGTTTTCAGTCTGGTAAGTAGGTATGAAGTTGGGGTTTTCGGGTGGCAGTGTTTTATTCTCGTATGATCCGTCTCCAAAAAGCAGCAGGTATTTGAGTTTTCTTTCACTATCATTATTCCTGGAATAAACCATTCTTACATAATTCCTTAGAGCACTAATATCCTGTACCCCTCCCGAAAATTCATTATATATTTCTCCGGGAGTCACAATCTTGCTGATGTATGAATCATTTTCATGATGGATACCGGCAAGCTCGGCGGCATATTTATAAAAAAGGGGATGAGTTATTATTATCATATCATAATCTCCCTGGCTGTGCAGGTTCTGGTTGGCAACAGCATTTTTTTCAATCAGCGGCCTCATTACATCATCTGCATGAAACACCATAAACTCTTTCAGGCTGTCGCTTGCCGATATAAAGGAATATTCGCCCTCTGAATAGCTGCTGTTCACGCTCTTTACATTATTTTCTTCACTTATATTCCATATAAGCAGCCTGGCATTATCTGAAAACAGTGTAAACCTTGTGATATTACCCTGCTGAGCAGTTTGCTTATCCCGTATAATAAAATGTTTACCTGCCGCCCGGTTAAACCTGTTTTCTATCCTGCCCTGTAATATTAGATAGTCCACCCAGGCCCTTGCACTCATGTCACCGTTGTTATGAAAACTGACAGACAGCTCGGGATTCCCACCGGCAAGGCTTATCACACCTCTCTCCTCGAGAAGCCTTGCATAGGTTCCTGCCGTATTATATATGTTTACTGAGGGGATGTTTATTGAAATAATCTGCTCCTTATCATTGCTGAGTCTCATAACAGTCTGTTCGGCAGACCTGCCCAGTACCCTCAGTTCGTAACTGAGGTCTGTTCCGGCTTTAAAAATATAGTTGTCAAAACCGGGTTTGAAAAGTAAGTCACTGCCGGCAGCAACAGGTTCATACCATTCACGTCCCGATCTCAGAATGTTCTGCTTTTCTGTTTCATGTATATAGAGATAATCCGATACGGAGGAGCTGGTGTTATGTGGACCGGTATTTGTTTCGGTACTTATTTCCAGAGGAGCTTCCCCCAGTTTTATAAAATACACTGCCGTATCGGAATAATTATGTCTGTGGAAATAATATTCACTCTCCGTGTAATCAAATTTCCATCTGTGTGTTGAATTGCCGTAAAAGAGGATATAGTCTCCTTCATTGAATACCCCGTCCTGGCCACGCTCAACCATAACAGCTATCTTAACCAGGTCATCAGGACGCGGATCATCATTATAGTATGACAGCAGGCCAAAATTATTACTGTATATGGCTGCTTCCTCACCGGAATCAAGGCCCAGTGCGGCCAGATCATCATAGTCTATCCGGTATATCCCCTTTTCCGTTAATTTTACCTTATGCCAAGT
>JAWLFR010000183.1:0-3539 GCA_041685495.1 Bacteroidales bacterium | reverse complement strand
ATACTCTTTAATATAATATTCTGCAGCTTTATTATAAACCCTGAAATCATAATACTTTGATGCTATATCTGAATATACGAAAGCAAGCATAGTATCCATACCCATTGAGGAATACATACCTGCTGCCTTGAGATAATACCTTAATGCCATCTCCCATTCATCATAAATATTATATATCTCACCCATCATGCGGTATGAGTGGGCCTCAATTATCTCAAATTTTGATTCCAGGGCTGTTTCAAGGATGACATCAATCACTGCCAGCGCGCTGTCATGCTTCTGTTCCATCTTTAGTTGCTCTGCCAGCAGAAGCATTTTTGCAAGCTTAAGCGAATCCTGTGTTTCAGTTATTATAGATGTGCTTCCTTCCACGCCTTCTGTTCCTTTGCTTGCTGCCATAGCTTTTGTATTCGTATGACAATGCAAAAATAAAGCAAACACCAGAGTTAATATTTGAGTTGTTCGTATCAATTCCATGCGTAACTTATTCCAAACCGAATATTCCTGCCAAGCTGTGGGTTATACGGCAGACCATAATTCTTGCTCATGCCTATACCCCCGTACTTCTCATCAAACAGATTGTTTATTTTAATAAACATACTCAGGCTGTTACTGAAGCTATATCTTGCCAGCAAATCCATGGTATAATAACCATCTGCCTCACTGAATATTTCCTCATAAAGATCCTCGAAGGGGATTATAACCCTTAACCAGTTGCTTTCCCATATACCTGATATGCCCAGATAAAGGTTCTTCATCGGCATCATAGATACATGCAATTGACCGAAATGCTGTGGGGTAAGGGTGAAGTCAGACAGAAAATCCCCTGCAATCTGAAAAATATCCGGAAAAGTCTCACTGGACTTGGCAAAGTTCAGGCTCAGTTCTGCATCCATTTCTATTGATTCCACTATATCATTCCACCCGAGTATTGCCTGCAGACCATAAAGTCTGGCAATTGAATTATCCATGTTAGCCTTGATACTTATGCTTGTGCTGTCTGTCTCTTCCACTGCAAGAGGCAGGTTAAATTCGCTTACCGCAACATTCTTATCATATATCAGGTTCCTTATTTCATTATAGTAAACTGATATATCAAACCTGTATTTCCTGCTGACCTTTCTTATTAGTCCGAGTTCCACAGACATATATTTTTCAGGCAATAATCCCGGGCTGGGTGCCTTTATATACTTAATGCTGTCATGCAGTGATCCTGTCCTGTAAGCAAGCGACTCCCATGCCATGGATGAAGGAGGTGCCTTAAAGGCAAAACCCAGGGAAGCGCGGAAACTGGTCTTAGTGTTTGCAATATACATGGCTGCTATACGCGGACTCATGCTGCTTTTATAAATAGAATTATTATCATACCTGAGGCCTCCCATCAACCTGAACTTATTAAAGGAATAATAAGCCTGTGCGAAGACAGACAGATTGTTGAATGTGATAGGATTAAAACCAAAATTACCCGACAGTGTATCTATAAGTTTAATCTCTTTGCTGAACGAGGAATAATCCTTTGGGTCAAAAGGTGTGTCAAGATAATTTGTTTGAGGGAGATTACCAGAAAACTGGTAAGATAATCCGCCTACTATTTCCAGTCGGTCTGATGGGACCACGGTAATTATTTCCTCAAATAAAATATCATCACTGGCGGAGTACCTGTAGAATTTATCAGAGTAATCAATGAAAGTGAGTGACTGGCTTGAGCTGTTATCCATTCGATAATTAAGAGTGGAAAAATTTGTTGTGGTAATAAATCCCGGCAGCCACTCTCTGTTATGGCTGAGTGTGGTTCTGCGGATATTCTCTCCCCAATAAGCCTGAGGATTACTATATTTGAACATGTAAGCTGTCAGGCCAAGCGAGCTGTGGCTTCTGCGGTACATATTGGAAAAGGATAGTGAAAAATCCCTGAACCTGAGGTCGAGACCCAACATATTACTTTCCGAAGGTAGCTCTTCCATCTGTGGAAGAAGGAGGCTCCCTTCATAATTCACGGGATAGTGTTGATTAACAAAGTCTTCAGGATCAATTCCGTTTTGACGGAGCAGAGCAGGATTAATCTCCAGCGGCTTATAATCAGTGCCTCCAATACTAAAAGTGCGACGGTTCTGTAAGTACTGCAAAGGATTATAGATATACTCATAACCAGACTTAATATTCATATCATTAAAACCGGTTTTGCCACCGTAAAAACTATATTGCAGGATATTCTTATTCCTGCCCGCTTTACCCCCCACCATAAAATTAAAACTCATAAAATCATTCTGCCCCAATGATATATCGCCTGAGGCGAATGTTCCTTTTTCAGCTTCCCTTGTTATGATATTGATAACACCGGAAACGGCATCTGCTCCGTATATGGCAGCTGAGGGTCCGTATATTACCTCAATGCGCTCTGCCTGCCTGACAGGCAGTTGCGACAACACAGGCATGCCATTAACAACTGATGGCTTAACAGGCATACCATTAACAAGGATCTTGGTATACATATTCCCCGTTAATCCCCTGAGCTGGAAAATCTCGCCCAGTTCCCCTGAGCCAGGCCTTGAAACCCTTATCCCAGGCAGCCGTTTCATTACATCTATCAGTGAGGTATACTGATTTTGCTGTATCTCTTTGCGGGTGACAGTGTAAATAGTAACAGGTAATTCATCAGGGTTCTTACTACTGCGGCTTGCCGATACCACGTTTATGTCCAAAGTGTCACCCGGGAGGTACAGCTCATCGACTCCCAAACTATGATTTTTAAGTGATAAAATAAGCAGGCTGTCAGACTGGGAGAATAAAGCTGCAGGACCCAGTACAAGTAAAAAAACTGATATGATTAGGCTCCTGACCATACATCATAATATCTCATCTAATTTAAGAAATATTTCATTGATTCATAAATTAACACTATAAGCTAAGATGATATTTATATATTTAGCCTCAAATTTATTTTCTATATTAAACGAACTGAATAAATCCTGGAAGTATAATTTTTTTGCAGACAGGCATGATCAAAAGTCACGTGCAGTGACCATCAACGAACAATTCCCTGCCCTGTGAAAGATTTCTGCATATTTCAGGAAAAAATTAGACCTATGAAAAACATAATCTTTAAAACCTTATTCCTTCTCCTATCTGCCACCCTCTTATTTTCATGCAATGATAATGAGGCTGCTCAGGAAACAGTTACTGCAAAAAAAGACTGGGCACTGGTAATACATGGCGGGGCCGGAGTTATTACACGCGATCTTATGACCCCTGAACGCGACAGTGCCTACCGTGCGGTTCTTAACCAGGCACTGGAGGAAGGCAGGGGCATACTGTCTGCCGGTGGAACTGCCCTTGATGCCGTGGAAGTAACCATACAGGTGATGGAACGATCACCTCTTTTTAATGCAGGAAAAGGATCGGTATTCACCAGTGAGGGAAAAAATGAGATGGATGCTGCTATTATGGACGGCTCAGACCTTAATGCCGGCTGTGTGGCCGGACTTACAGATATTAAAAGTCCTGTCAGTGCTGCCAGGACCGTAATGGAAAAATCTGTA
>JAWLFR010000054.1:7419-14760 GCA_041685495.1 Bacteroidales bacterium | reverse complement strand
GAAAATGATGAGAAAAAGCTGGTCGACGCTTTTTACCGCGACCTTGAGTTTGGCACGGGCGGACTGAGGGGTGTGATGGGTGCAGGCACCAACAGGATGAATAAATATACTACGGGCATGGCAACGCAGGGACTCTCCAATTACCTGCTTAAGGAATTTCCCGGCAAAAAGATCAAAGTAGCCATTGCCTACGACTGCAGGAATAACAGCAGGTCATTCTCGGAGATAGTGGCTGGCATCTTCTCGGCAAACGGCTTCACAGTATATCTTTTTGAGTCACTGAGGCCAACACCCGAACTCTCCTTTGCCATACGCCACCTTGGTTGCCGGGCAGGTGTCATTATCACTGCCTCCCATAATCCCCCGGAATACAACGGCTATAAGGCCTACTGGGAAGACGGCGGCCAGGTTACGGCGCCTCATGATAAAAATATTATTGAAGAGGTAAGAAAGATAAGCTCTGTATCTGAGATAAAGTTTGACGGTCCGGGTAAGAATATAATAAGCATAGGAAAAGAGATTGACAGGCTTTTTATAGACACCGTAAAAAAGATACGTCTTAACCCTGGCTCCATAAGGGAAAAACATGATATGCCCATAGTGTACACCCCCATCCACGGCACAGGCGTGGAGATAATACCGGCAGCCCTAAGGGAATTTGGTTTTACCAATATTATCAATGTACCGGAACAGGATAAGGTTGATGGCCTTTTTCCCACTGTAAAATCACCAAACCCTGAAGAGCCCGAAGCCTTAAAGATGGCACTGGATAAGGCTGTCACACATAATGCCGATATTGTTATGGCCACAGATCCTGACGGCGACAGGCTGGGTGTGGCCGTAAAAGACAGGTCCGGGGAGTTTGTCCTTCTCAACGGCAACCAGACCGGCGCCATACTGACCTGGTATATAACCGGGCAGATGAAAGAAAAGGATATGCTTAAGGGAAATGAGTATATTATTAAAACAATAGTAACCTCCCCCCTGCTGTCACAGATAGCAAAAAAAGACGGTGTGGAATGCTATGATGTGCTTACCGGCTTTAAATATTTTGCCAGCCTGATGAAAAAACTGGAGAATAAGAAAAAGTATATAGGAGGAGGAGAGGAAAGCTTCGGCTACCTGCCCGGCGATTATGTACGGGACAAAGATGCAGTTGGATCATGCGCTCTTATTTCTGAGGTTGCAGCCTGGGCTGCCTGCAGGGGGAAAACATTATTTGACATACTGGTGGACATTTATTATGAACACGGCCTGTACAGGGAAAGACTCGAAACAATAGTGAGGAAAGGAAAAGAGGGAGCTGATCAGATAAATGCCATGATGGCCGGCTTCAGGGATAATCCGCCCGCAATGATCAATAATTCAAGGGTGGTGAGGATGGATGATTACCTGTCAGGTCTGTCAAGAGACCTTGTAAACAATAGCGAAGATCCTATCGAACTGGAAAAAAGCAATGTATTGCAGTTCCTGCTTGAAGACGGAAGCATTGTATCCGTGCGTCCATCAGGTACGGAACCGAAAATAAAGTTCTATTTCAGTGTCAATGACAGGCTTGCAAAGCGGGAGGATTATGAAAAGAAAGAAGCTGAACTGGACAGGAAGATAGATATGCTTATCAAAGACATTATAAAAGTCTGATCAATGCCATTAAACATGCTGCGACAAGCCTGCTCATTACATGAGGTATAGGTCCGGTCAGATAATTACAAATCAAAAACTCAAAGCTATGAAATCACACAAAAAGGAATTATGGTTTGATACAAAAAGCCGGAGAGAGCTTATAAACATTACACCGGAAGTTAACAGTGTGCTCGTGGAAAGTGGTATAAAGGAAGGCCTCCTGCTTGTTAACTCCATGCATATCACCAGCAGTGTTTTTATCAATGATGATGAACCCGGACTGCATAATGATTTTGAGCAGTGGCTGGAAAAGCTGGCACCTGAAAAGCCATATTCACAGTACAGGCATAACGATGGCTTTGAAGATAATGCCGACGGCCACCTGAAAAGGACAATTATGGGCAGGGAAGTTGTAGTGGCGGTAACGGAAGGCAAGCTCGACTTCGGACCATGGGAGCAGATATTCTATGGTGAATTTGACGGCAAACGCAGAAAAAGGGTGCTGGTTAAGATAATAGGAGACTAGTCGTCCGGGAAAAAAGCCGGAAGGAAATTCACCAGGTAAAGCCTGCCGGTAGCCCTGGTTACGGCTGTATACAGCCAGCGCAGGTAGTCAAGCGTTGGCTCCTGCCTGTTAAACATACCCTGATCTATAAAGACCCTCTCCCACTGTCCTCCCTGGGCTTTATGACAGGTAACGGCATAGGCAAACTTAATCTGCATGGCATTGAAGTAAGGATCATTCTTTACGGCCTCATACCTTTTCTTCTTTGTACTCAGCTGAGGGTAATCCTCATAGACACTCTGGTAGAGCATCCTGTTCTGTTCACCCGGCAGTGATGCTGTTTCAGAAGCCAGGGTGTCAAGCAGCACCTTTACTTCCAGTTCCACCGAATAATCAATAAAATCAAGTACCATATCGGCAAACCTGAGGCCATACCTTTCTTCTTTTCTCAACACCTTTTTTATACGTGCAATATCACCGTTGGCAATAAAGTCAAGATTTTCCTCATCACTTACCCAGAAATAATTATTCTTGACAATCATGATCATATCACCTGCTGAGATCTCCTCTTCGCGGTAAAGTATCCTGTTGCGTATACCCTGGTTATACTTATTGGCCATCCTGTTGGAATTGACTATTATTACCGTGCCGTCAGTACCTGCATATGAATATGCTTCCTCTATCTCCTCCAGCAGTGACTCACCCGTTATCCTGAATACATCATCAAAACCATCAAGTGTAAATTCCGGTACCTCCAGGTCTTCAGTCATTACCTTACTGCGTATATAAGTGGCATTCATCAGTATACCCGACTCCCTGTTCTGGCGGACAACCTCCCGCAATTCGGCTGTCTCTATATTAAATCCAAAGAGAGACAGGTCGCTTACACTGAGTGCCGGACTCAGTGTTGAACCAACCGGTGGCAGCTGCGCCGTATCACCCACCAGTATCAGCTTGCAGTTCCTGCCTTTATATACATATTCAATAAGATCATCAAGCAAGCGGCCGCTGCCGAACAGTGATAATTCGGAAAGTTCACCCGAGATCATAGAAGCCTCATCAACTATAAAGAATGCATCTTTGTGCTTATTCCTGTCAAGCTCAAATTTACCAATGCCATCCTTGTTACTTTTCTGCCTGTATACATGTTTATGAACAGTGAAAGATGACCTGCCTGTGTATGATGTCAGCACTTTGGCTGCCCTGCCTGTAGGCGCAAGCAATACCGATTCGAGATTAAAACTGTCAAGTGTTCTCACAACGGCACTGATAAGGCTTGTTTTACCGGTACCGGCATAACCGGTGAGAAGGAAAATGCTGTCATTACTGTTTTCTGCTACAAAGGAAGATATTTCTTTAATTGCGGCAAGCTGATCGTTCGTTGGAGTGTGACCCAGATTATTATTTAATATCTTTTCAATATGTGTTACTATCATTTATCTCAAAATCCCCCGGATACATTTGGTATTCAATTTATTTTTTTAATTTTGCATCAAACATAACCAAACTTATTTAACAATAAAAAAATGAATACAGTTGTACGAATTCTACTAATTGCAGCAATTATTGTTCTGGGTTATCTTCTGCTCGACAGCATTATGAACCCTATCAGGTTCAATAAGGAAAGAGACAAAAGGGAAGAAGCCATAAAGGAAAGATTAATTAATATCAGGACTGCCGAAGTAGCTTTTAAATCCAAATACGGAAGGTATACAGGTAGTTTTGATACTCTTATTAATTTTGTAAAGACTGATTCATTCCCGCTGATATACAAGGAAGGGTCTGTAACAGATGAAATGATCGAAGAATGGGGTCGCAGGGCAGAAAGGGAGGCAATGAGCAGAGGCTTGATAGTCCGCGATACCACTTACACATCTGTAATGGATTCAATATTCAATCCCGGTTTCCATGTTGACTCATTAAGGTATGTACCCTATACCGATGGAGAAGAGTTTAAGCTTGAAGCTGATGTTGTTGAAACAGGATCCAGGGTTAATGTAGAAGTATTCGAAGCATCTGTATTAAACGACGTCTTTCTGAGGGGACTTGATGAACAGCTTATTATCAATTATAACGCAGAACGTGAAAAGATCACAGGCTTTCCAGGTATGCGCGTTGGTAATGTTAAAGAACCCAATAATAACGCCGGTAACTGGGAGAACTAACAGTTTTTCATATGTATGAAAAAGAACTGTTTGACGAAACACTGGATATAAATTCAACCAATAATTATGAGATATCCATTCAGCTGGGGCTGAATGGATTTTCTTTTTGTCTCCTTGACAATCTCAGAAACAGGTTTGTGATGTTCAGGGAATACAAGCTCCCGGGCAGGGAGGGTGACATAGCCCGCCAGGTGGAAGCTATCGCGGACAGTGACGAATTCCTTTCCCGTGAGTATCGAAAATACAGGCTGGTCTTTAACCTTGAACAGAGCACCATAGTGCCTGCTTCATTATATGATCCTGCAATAAAGAATGAGTATTTTATGCTTAATCACAGCATGGGTGATGATTATACGGTGTCAAACAATAAGCTTGTTAACCCGGATGCCTACCTGCTTTTCGGCATCAGGGAAGATCTTTTTAAAATGACATACAGGCTTTTCCCGGAAGCATCGCTGACGCACCAGGCAAAGCCCCTGCTCCATTCATCTTTCAGGGATGCACGCAAGGTCAGTGACCGGTACATAAGGGTCCATTTCGATCGTGGTTTCTTCACTCTTATACTGATAAAGGATGATGCGCTGCAGTTTTTTAACACCTTCAGGGTAAGGAACGACTCGGATATACTCTATTACCTGCTGAACAGCTTCAACCGTTTCAATATCCCGGCTGAGGAGACTGTCCATCTCAGCGGCGACATTTTAAAGTACGACGAGCTGTATAATAATATGCTCAGGTATAGCAGCACCCTCAGGTTTGCGCAACCGTGGGGCGATTTCTCCCTCAGCTATATATTTGAGGATATGGCAACACACCGCTATTGCAACCTTTTCAATATAGTCAGTTGCGCATAATCAGCGGTACATATAAGGGAAGGCTTATTAAGCCGCCGCCGGGACTCAATCTGAGGCCCACCACCGATATGGCGAGAGAAGGACTCTTTAATATACTTAATAATATACTGGATTTCAGCGGACTGAATGTACTGGACCTGTTTGCTGGCACCGGCAGTATCAGTTACGAATTCGTCTCCCGCGGTGCTGAGAGTGTACATTCTGTTGAGGTCAAACAGCGGCATGCAGTGTTTATAAGGGAAACGGCAATAAAATTGGATATGGATCAGCTGACAGTTTTCCGCGACGATGCAAGAAAGTTCCTTGGCAGAACCGAAAACAGCTACGACCTTGTTTTTGCCGATCCGCCCTATGACCTTTCATGGCTTGATGAGATTCCCTCTATGATAACGGACAGTGGCTGCCTGCAGCCGGGTGGTATGATGATCATTGAGCATCCGGGCACATATAATTTCAGTAACCGGGAATATTTCACACAGCAGCGCAACTACGGTTCTGTTAATTTTTCATTTTTCCGCCTGTAAAATCTTGCTCTGCCGATAAAAGCTTCCGGTCTCATCTCTTAATTACCCTAACCCGGTATTTCCCCTTGCTGCTCACCAGCTCAACAATATACATACCGGCAGGATGTGAGCTAAGGTCCAGTCTTCTGCTCCGGCCTGTCCGATCATCCAGAACCAGTGTTCCTTCCCCGTTCCATACCCTTATATGCGTAAACTCCTGATCATCCGGAAGAATAAAAACACCTTCTGAAGGGTTAGGATAAATTATTGGTCCATGCTCCTGCTGTTCCAGCATACTGATATCCGTAGTTACTGCCGAAACAGGAAACATGTCAAAATTCATATCATCAAAATATTGAAGCCGGTTTGGAATGGTTTGTATTATGGTATTATAATTATCATCAGAAATACGGTCTCTTCTGTAGCGGACGGCCAGCCAGGGAAGGAAACTTTCTGCTATGTCTTCCCTTTCCGGATAATCTTTTGCATAGGTTGAGATATAAGCTCCGTCAAGTTCCCGGGCTTCGACCCATCCCTCTGAGGTGGCATGAGTTGCATCCAGTGATGTATGACTGGCCTCATGCACCAGTGTTTCTTCCAGTATACCATCCTCTTCATAGGCAGCCGACTGACCTGTATGAATAAGCAGTGCATTATTGCCCCCTCCAAAAGGTTCAGTGCCTTTATGAATCCATAATTCATCCACATCTGTCCGCAGGCAATGAGGCAACAGTCCAGATATTATGCCGTATTTTTCTGCTTCCACTCTTGCGGCACTGACAGATCCGAACTCCGGGTTGACAAGTGCCTCTGTGCTTAGCCCATCATTCCATACTACTTCAAACAGATAAGCATTTATATTGACCCATCCGGAGCGCCTGTCATAAACCATTCTCGTTTCCCTGCCTGTAGACCGCACAGACTCAAAAGCTGAGGAATCCTCCATTGTTATAATATCAGGATCAATAAAAATTGTACCATGGTATGGCTGAGCTGTGCTCATACCGGAGGCACAAAACAGGAATAATAAAACCAGTATCGTTTTCATATTAGCTAGACATAAAGTGCATATAAACATTAAGATCAGCAGTATACGTAAGATAAATTTTTTCAAACGCATCATATTTACTTTCCCTTACCCTTTCCCAGAGTGTATATTCCTCAGTTCTGCCTCTCATTATTTCCCCTCAGGACAACTATTTTTTTGCAAAGGGGCTAAAATAAGAATTTTAATTAATGATTATAATGAAAATTGCCAGCCATAACAAATATTTGAGATACCTGCAGATATATAATAATATCAACTTTTTCAGATAATTATTTTTTGTATTTAAAAAAATAGTTTACTTTTGCAGCGCTTGAAAGCATGGTCTGGTAGTTCAGTTTGGTTAGAATGCCGGCCTGTCACGCCGGAGGTCGCGGGTTCGAGTCCCGTCCAGACCGCAAGCAAAACAAAAAAGCCCGATGAGCAATCATCGGGTTTTTTTATTTATCACGTCTCGTTGAAAGCTCGCTTTCATAAGAGATGGGGTAAATTAAAAAATGAGCTGCGCAGCAGCGAGGTTTTTTTTGTTTTGCTTGCAGGGTAGCCCCCCGCAGGGGAAGGGTCCGCCGAACGGAGTGAGGCAGTCCCGGTAACCCGCAGGGGAAGGGTCCGCCGAACGGAGTGAGGCAGTCCCGGTAACCCGCAG
>JAWLFR010000054.1:0-7319 GCA_041685495.1 Bacteroidales bacterium | reverse complement strand
CCCGCAGGGGAAGGGTCCGCCGAACGGAGTGAGGCAGTCCCGGTAACCCGCAGGGGAAGGGTCCGCCGAACGGAGTGAGGCAGTCCCGGTAACCCGCAGGGGAAGGGTCCGCCGAAAAATTTATCACATTTTTTCATTGAAAGACTTCCATAATAAAGAAATTTTGTTAAATTCATCCCGCTAATCCCACCATATAATGATGGAAATAGTCAGGACAAAAAAGTAAAACCTTCACTTAATAACAAAATTTATTAATAAGGCTTAATCAATCACCGGAAAACATATTAAAACAACTTAAACTGCCTGAATTATGAAAAAGTTTTTCCTGTTCACCTTTTTCCTGATCTCTCTATACCCTGTTCTGTTCAGTCAGCTGAACAAACCTGAATCGTCTGATCAGCCTAACACCGCTAAAAAAAAGCAATCTGTCTTCACATTCGGTGGAGGTCTACAAATACCTTCATGGTTCTCCCTTCCATGCCGCCCTGTCAGTTCTGACGTTCTTGATGCCAGCGGTGATGCAGTAATGACCGGTGGTTATTTTTTCGGACTGGGCATACTCTATCCGGTGACATCAAATTTTGAAATAGGCCTGCTGGGGGACGTTGGAAGAAAAAGTGCGGATGTAGCATTTGAAGGTGAAGTGTCAACCGGCGGATGGGTATACGTCGAAACCGGTTCACACGAAACGGGTGTCTTCCCTGCCGATGTAAAATATTTCCTTGATGTAGTCTCCATGCGGGCTGCCCTCAGGTATGTTTATCCTAAAGAAAAATTCAGGATCTGGGGAGGTATAGCACCGGGAATATTCACTGTTAACGCCAATTTCCTAACAGCAGAAAGAGATGGCAGTTACGGGGAGTTTACAAACGGTCAGTTTGGCATTACTTACCAGGCAGGTATAGACCTGTTAATGGGCGACTTTGGTAAATTTACTCTTTTTGTGGACCTCGCTTCACCGGTCATCTCTGCCGAGTACGAGGATCTTTTCGGTATTGCCAGCTGGAGTGCAGGGCATCATATAATGAGTCCTAACAGGATAGGCATAGCTATTTCCATGTAAAAAGTAAATATTCAGCTCAGACGGGCCTTATTGATCATTGCCTAATACCTCCCATTCTGCTTCAGCAGTTGAATAACGCCATCGGACTGCATCAGCTGTTCGATCTCGGATATCTCCCGTGGCAATCCGGGTGAGAGGTTTTCATACCCCTCTTCCGTGATAACCACCGTATCTTCTATCCTCACACCCATATTCTCCTCTTCCCATACGGCATATACATCCATGGCCAGCACCATACCCGCCTCCAGCTCGGCTCTTGCTGTTCCGCCAAGATCATGCACCGCCATGCCAACATAATGGCTTACTCCTCCCCTGCGCAGGAAGCCTGACAGCTTATCCCAGTATTTCGCCGACAGATCAAACCCGCGGTTCTGAAGATTCTGCCTTGCCATGCTGCCCACCTGCTCCGGTGTCCTTCCTGCCTTAAGATATTTAAGGCATGCTTTCTGTATCTCCAGGCATGCAATGTAGAATTCCTTCTGATTATCAGTAAATTTACCGCTGGCAGGATAAGAGATTGATATATCTATATCATAGTAGTTAACATCCGGACCGGCATCAATTACAAGAAAATCGCCCTCCTGCAGCTGGCGGTCATAATTATGATAGTGCAGATAAGGATGGTTCTTATCCGAGCTTATAATGGTAATATAAGCCAGGTCGCGCACTCCTTCTTTCTTACACATATATTCATACAATGCCGCAATTTCGTATTCATACATACCCGTTCTGCTTGTTCTTATGGCCTCTGTCAAAGCATCAACCCCAACCTTTCCGGCCTGCCTTATCATCTCTATCTCGGCAGGCGACTTAATTATCCTCAACCCCTCTATTTCACCGGCACAATCTCTTACCTCGTTTTGCGGATACCTTTCCCTGAGGAGGCTGACAAACTGAAGCTCCCTGCTTAACCTTCCATCCCATTCGTTATATATCATATCATTCTTCAGAACATTAAACTTTTCAGGTGCAACCTCCCGCCCTATCTCAGCCGGCAGGAATGAAGTGTAAAAAACATAATCGTCTGAACTGTAACGGTCAAGCATTGAACGGAATCTTTCTGCCGGCATATACCTTTCTATGCCCGTTACACCTTCAGGGTCCCGTACCAGCTCAAGGCTGACACCCTCACTCTCAGCATGTCTTTCAGAGGTGGTAAAGAACAATACGCTCTCTTTTTTCTTTCCGTCAATTATCAGTATTGAGTTGGGTATTTCCACTCCGGTAAAATACATGAAGTTGTTTGCCTGTGAGAATTCATTATATCCTGTTGGCTCACCGGCGCCAAATATAATAGCAATACCATCAGGTATCTTTTCCATCATTTTCTGCCGCCTGGCCTCATACTCTTCCCTGTCGAAGGGCAGTACCTGGGTAAATACACTGGATGAGAATATTACTGATATTAACCCTGCAAAAACAACTGTCATAAATGTTCGTTTCATCTGTCTGTAATTTTTCTATTAATCAATGTCCGTAAAAAAATGAACACATTCCGGTAATTCACATCAAAGATAAACTTATTGACAAAGGCTGCTGAAATTATTAAGTTAAAATATCTGAAATAATGAAAGAGCTCAGCAGGGTACTTTCGTTAAAATCCATAATACAATAACACGGAGCAGTTTTTTTTAAACTCCTCGTTCCGGGCTTTCATAGTACGATATGCACTCCCTTATCACCTGAGCTCTTTGGAGTCTCCCTGTATTTTTCGTATATTTGTGATTTATAAATAATTAAAAAATTTTATTGCTTTGAAAGTCAGAGAACAAAACCCGGTGTTCAGTAAAAATAAGATATTTCATTCCCGCAATAATCCCTGACAGTATCTTTTTAATAAAACAACAGCCTGGTATTATCAGCATTTATGCAGATAATAAATTCTGACTGATATAGTGAAGTAATATATTTTTATACTGAATCATTAAAAAAAAATATCATGTTACAGACAAAGATCTACAAGACTGAACAATCAATCACATCCGAAGAGAAACAGGAAACAGTTGACTTTTTATATACACACCTTGACGAATTCGGTGACTCAAAAGAAGACATAAGCAAAGCCCTTAATTTTGCACTTAATATTGTTGATAAGGATAAAGATATAATACCCCTGGGCGGATTCATCCTTAACGGTATTATGGATAACAAAATAGTATGCTCTGTTGTTATCAATAAGACAGGTATGAGCGGTTATATACCTGAAAACATACTTGTTTATATTGCTACTCATCGCGATTACCGCGGCAAGGGCATAGGCAAGCAGATGATGAAAGAGGCGCTTGATGCAGCAGAGGGCAATGTGAAGCTGCATGTTGAACCGGAGAACCCGGCCAGGTTCCTGTATGAGAAGATAGGGTTCACCAGCAAGTACCTTGAAATGCGCTATAATAAAAAATAATGGATACGGGTCATCTTATAGAGTTCAGGAGAGAACTGCACCAGCATCCCGAAACAGCCGGACAGGAAAAAGACACTGCCGAAAGGCTGAGGAAGAAGATTGCGGCTTATAAGCCTGACAAGGTTATTACTGGTATAGGCGGAGAAGGTATTGCCTTTATATTCAAAGGTAAGGAACCCGGTAAAAAAATACTTTTCAGGGCTGATCTTGACGCACTGCCAATAAAAGAGGTCAGCCAGCTTGAATACAGGTCCGTCTATGCAGACAGGGCTCACCTGTGCGGTCACGACGGCCATATGACTATACTGACCGGACTGGCTGAGGCACTGCATAATAACAGGCCGCTGAAAGGTGAGGTCATACTTATGTTCCAGCCGGCGGAAGAGACAGGTGAAGGAGCGGCCAGGGTGCTGGACGACAGCAAGTTCAGCAGGGACATAAAGCCCGACTATGTCTTTGGCCTGCATAACCTGCCAGGTTTTCCTGAAAAATCCATTATCATAAACGATAACATCTTCAGCTCGGCCTCGGTGGGGCTCACCATCCGATTACACGGCAAGTCGTCGCACGCGGCTGAACCCGACAAAGGCAACTCACCGGTTAAAGTATTATCACAGATCATTGATGCCCTTTATTCAATACAGTCCGATACCTCTTTATTCCGTGATTTTGCCCTGGGAACTGTTGTCCATATAAGCCTGGGCGAGAAAAGGTTTGGCACATCACCCGAATACGGTGAAATATCCATGACCCTCAGGGCATACAGGGATGACGATATGGAAGTGCTGAAAAACAGGGTTATCAGTGCCGCTGTTGAGATATGTAAAAAGGAAAATATCAAATATGAATATGAGTGGAAAGAGGAATTCCTGTCGCTCGAAAATGCTCCCTATCCAGTTGAGGTAATAAAAAAGGCAGCCTCCGAACTGGATCTTGAAACTGTGATTATGAAAGAGCCATTCAGGTGGTCAGAGGATTTCAGCCGTTTTACAAAGCAGTTCCCCGGGGCTATGTTCGGTCTGGGATCTGGTATTAAGCAGCCGGCGCTGCATAACCCGGACTATGATTTCCCGGATGATATCATAGCCAGTGGTGTCAGTATGTTCCTGAATATTTACAGGCTAATAAATCAATAAGTAATGATTTCTTATGATCACAACATCAGTAATTGAGTTAAACAGATCAGCACTGGCAAGCAACCTGGCTTTTATCCGGAAAAATATTCATAAGCGCTCAAAGATTTCATCTGTAGTAAAAGGCAATGCCTATGGTCACGGGATAAAGGAATTTGTTGAGATGGCCGAGGGTGAAGGTATTAACCATTTTTCCGTATTCTCTGCCGACGAAGCGGAGGAAGTTTTCAAACATAAGAAGCCACGGACTAAGATCATGATAATGGGATGGCTCGATAATGAACAGGTGGAATGGGCTATTCAGAACGACATTGAATTCTATATTTTCGATCTTAATTTCGTATATGAGACTATACAGAGCTCAGTGAAGCTCGGCAAGGCAGCAAAGGTGCATATAGAAGTTGAAACAGGAATGAACCGGACAGGTTTCAAGAAAAAATCACTGAGTAAATTAATAAAGATAATAGACGGTAATAAAAGCTGCTTTGACATAAGGGGTGTATGCACTCATTATGCAGGAGCAGAAAGCATTGCCAATTACGTGAGGATACAAAAACAGATACGCAGCTTTAACCGGACATACCGCGACCTGCAGTCCAGGGGTATTAATCCCGGTACAAGGCATACAGCCTGTTCAGCTGCTGCCATGAATTATCCCGGTACATGTCTGGACATGGTAAGGATAGGGATTATGCAGTATGGCTTCTGGCCCAGCGCCGAAACATTTATTCAGTATGCTCACAAAAAGGCAGATAAGACTGACCCGCTGACAAGGGTTTTAAAGTGGAAAAGTAAGATCATGACCATAAAGGAGGTAAAAGAAGGAGAGTTTATCAGCTACGGAACAAACTACCTGGCCCAGGAAGATAAAAAGATTGCTATTATACCCGTTGGTTATTCAAGCGGTTACAGTCGGGTATTGAGCAACCAGGGACGGGTGCTTATCAATGAAACCTTTGCCGATGTTATAGGACTGGTCAATATGAATATGATGATAGTTGATGTTACACTTATACCCTCAGTTAAGAGAGGAGACGAGGTTGTTCTTATTGGCAAACAGGGCGATCTCGAAATAACCGTTAGCTCTTTCAGCGCGATGAGCGACACTATGAATTATGAACTACTGGCAAGATTGCCGCAAAATATTGAAAGAAAAATTGTAAATTAACCCTGATATGGCATTTATAGAATTACACACCAGCAAGCTGAAGCATAATTTCGATTATCTTGAAAACCTTTTCGAGAGCAATGGTATAAAATGGGCCATTGTGTCCAAGCTTCTCTGCGGTGAGAAATCATACCTTAAGGAACTGATAAACCTGGGGATGAAAAAGATATGTGATTCAAGAGTCACAAATCTGAAAGTGATAAAAAGCATAGACAGCAGCATTGAAACCTTTTATATCAAGCCACCGGCCAAAAGAAGCATAAAAAGCATAATTAAATATGCTGATATCAGTTTCAATACTGAATACTACACTATAAAACTGCTCTCTGAAGAGGCACAAAGGCAGGATAAGATCCATAAGATAATGATAATCATTGAGACCGGCGAGCTGCGAGAGGGCGTGCTTGCAGAGGATTTCCTCGAGTTTTACGGCAATGTATTTGAACTCCCGAATATTGAGGTTGTGGGTATAGGTACAAACCTTTCCTGCCTTTATGGCGTTCTGCCTAACCGCGATAAGCTCATACAGCTCAGCCTCTATGAACAACTGGTGGAGGCCAAGTTCAATAAGAATATACCCTTTGTGTCGGGTGGCTCATCCGTAACGATCCCACTTATACTTAACAACACACTGCCTAAAGGGATAAACCATTTCCGGGTAGGCGAAACACTGTTCCTGGGCACCAATGTATATGACAGCTCGCGTTACAAAAACATGAAAAGTGATGTCTTCAGGCTCTTTGCAGAGATAATAGAGCTATCGGAAAAGCCCATGGTGCCGGATGGCGAGATGGGGACAAATGTGGAGGGGGAAGAATATTCATTTGATGAGAAAGATATAGGCAAAACATCATGCAGGGCTATACTTGACCTGGGACTGCTCGATGTTGACGAGGAGCATATATGGCCCAAAGACAAGAATATGAAATTTGCCGGTGCCAGCTCGGATATGATAGTTGTTGACCTGGGAAAGAATTCAAAGAAATACAAGGTTGGCGACCTGGTGGAGTTCAGGCTCGATTATGTCGGAACGCTGCGGATTATGAGTTCGAGGTATGTGGAGAAGAAAGTAATCAGTTAAATTCACCGGACTTATATAATATAGAATAACTAATACCCTGTAATCATGAAAAAACTACCACTTATCCTGATCGTTATGATAGCTATATCATCATGCAATAATGCTGACAGAGAAAGCATTGAATATCCAGAAACAAAGAAAGGGGATATAACAGACAGTTATTTCGGCACAGCCGTGCCTGATCCCTTCCGCTGGCTCGAGGATGATATGTCTGAAGAGACGGCTGAATGGGTTAAAGCCCAGAATAAGGTGACCTTTGATTACCTTGATCGCATACCTTACAGGGATGAGATAAGTAAAAGGCTGACTGAGATGTGGAACTATGAAAAATATTCAGCTCCCTTCAGGGAAGGTGATTATACATACTTCTATAGGAATGACGGTCTGCAAAACCAGTACGTAGTATACCGCCAGAAAGAAGAGGGTGAAGCTGAAATATTTCTCGACCCCAACAAGTTCTCTGAAGACGGAAC
>JAWLFR010000053.1:0-14781 GCA_041685495.1 Bacteroidales bacterium | reverse complement strand
AACCCAGTGCGGCAGTCTTTGAGATATGGAGCAGCTCAGAGGCCAGTCCGTCCCTCACCGTCCGTATAATCCCGGGTTTAATACCATTCTCAGCCAGCTCTTCCAGCTGTTCGGTTCTTATTTCAGGCTTAAGCTGCCTTCCTATAACATATTCAAAACCTTCCAGCTTAGGCTGAACGCCCCCTGTTTCCTCAAAAACCTTTCGCTCGCGCTCAAGCAACTGGAGCCCCAGATAAGCAGCGCCCAGGTCGCCGGTAACACATATAAGATCTGTTGCCTCAGGTGTTTTCCTTTCTAAGGTTTCAGTATCCTTTCCTGATGAGGCAATGCTTATTGCCAGTCCGGTAAGTGAGCTGTTTATATCGAACGATGTAATCTTCAGGGAATAGCGGTCGCATGCAAGGCATATACCCTCAATTATTTCCTCAATATCTTCCTTCTTAAAACGTGCACTAAGCCCCATATTTACCGATACAGCCTGAGGCTCCATACCCCTGCAATAAAGATCGGCAACAGAATTAACAAGCGACTTATAGCCAAGATGCTTAAGAGGGAAATACATAAGGTTAAAATGAATACCCTCGAGGTAAAGAGTGTTCGTTATATTTTTCGGTGCCTCACCGGTATCAAAAAAAGCCTTGTACTTATTTTTCACTTCATCAATAAGGGCAAATTTTCCAAAACCCTTCTCATCCGTTTTCTTTTCTTCTGACATATTGAATTGTTTTGGGACAAAGGTAACAGAAAATGTTTGAAGATGTGCGAGGGAACTGCCTTTGCAGTGTTAGGTCATCTTGAAAAAGTCGTACTGATCTCAGGTTCCGCGATATTACTTACCAATAGCCGACTTAAGGATACCGCGTTCTGATTTTGAGATAAAATCAATAATATAATTCAGCTCTTTCGTGGCTTCAAAATTATCCTTCAGGTACTGGAGGGCCTGGCTAATATTCCTGCCGCTGAAATACAAGACCTTATATATTTTATCCAGCTCTTCTATCTTATCCCTTTCAAAGCCCCTTCGCCTCAGGCCTATCCTGTTAAGGCCCATAAAACCCAGGGGGTCGTTATTGATAGTTGCATAGGGGGGTATATCCTTGCCGAACATGGCGCCACCGCTGACCATGGCATGCGCGCCTACACGTGTAAACTGGTGTGCTGCAGCCCCTCCACCTAAAATGGCGTAATCATCAACATGCACCTCTCCTCCAAGCATAACATTATTAACCAGTATAACGTTATTGCCTATTATACAATCGTGGGCCACATGGGCATTGGCCATCATAAGGCTGTTATTGCCCATTATGGTTTTTCCCAGGGCCATGGTACCCCTGTTTATTGTTGCTCCTTCCCTGAAGGTGCAGTTATCACCTATCTCTGTTGTTGTTACCTCGCCTGCAAATTTAAGGTCCTGGGGAATAGCTGATATCACAGCCCCCGGGAACACCCTGCAGTTGCTGCCCGTTCGGGCACCGTCCATAATGGTTGCGTTGGGACCAATCCAGCAGCCGTCACCTATTACCACATCTGCGGCAATATATGCAAATGGGTCAACAGTAAGGTCCTTACCGAGACTAGCATCAGGATGGATAAATGCCTTATCTGAGATCATTATTATTTGTTTTTTATTATCTGGGCCACCAGTTCACCCTCGGCAACAAGCTTATTACCGACATATACATGACCGTACATCGAGACTATACCCCTGCGCGGAGGCTCGGCCATTTCAAGCTTGATAATAAGTGTATCACCCGGCACCACCTTTTTCTTAAACTTAACCTTATCTATCTTAAGGAAATATGTTGACCACCTCTCCGGTTCTTCGACATTGTCAAGAACCAGTATACCTCCCACCTGTGCCATGGCTTCAACCAGCAATACACCAGGCATCACCGCCTCAGCAGGAAAATGGCCCTGGAAGAAAGGCTCGTTAAATGTTACGTTCTTTATCCCTATGATAGTACTTTCATCACGCTGAACAACCTTATCAACAAGCAGGAAAGGATACCTGTGCGGCAGTCTTTTCTTTACTTCCTCAAAGCTGATCACCGGCTCGGCTGCAGGATCATAAACGGGGATGCTCTTTTTGGAACCAGCTTTTTTTATCTCCTGCCTGACAAGCCTGGCCAGGTTTGTATTAGCCATATGTCCAGGCCTGGTAGCCACTATCTTACCCTTTATATGTTGCCCTACCAGTGCCATATCACCCAGCAGGTCAAGTAATTTATGACGGGCAGGCTCATTGGGATAACGCAGAGCCGTATTATTGAGTATGCCTTCTTTATGGGCCGTGATATTGGGTTTATTAAACATCCTGGCTATGCGGTCTATCTCCGACTGGTCAACCTCTTTCTCGAGTATCACTATGGCATTATCCAGGTCGCCGCCCTTTATCCTGCCTGCCTTGAACAGTGGCTCCAGCTCATGGAAGAATACGAAAGTCCGGCTGGCCGATATCTCCTTAACAAAATCATCCTTGCGGTCCAGCACAGCATACTGGTTGCCCAGTATCTTTGAATTATAGTCGATAAGCACATTTATACTGAGATGATCATCGGGATATATGATAAGGTCAACGCCATGCTCCTCCTCTGAATAAACTATCTTTTCCTTAACCTCAAAATAGTTTCTGAGCCTGTCCTGCTCAATAATACCGGTCTTTTCAATAGCCTCTACAAACTTCATGGCACTGCCACCCATAATAGGTGCCTCCGGGCCATCAATCTCAATCAGCACATTATCAAGGTTCATTCCGTAGAATGAGGCCAGTACATGTTCTATTGTAGCCACCGAAGCTCCGTTATCCTCCAGCGTGGTACCTCTTGTTGTATCGGTTACATTATCAGCCAGGGCCCTGATTACAGGCTTATCAGGCATGTCAACCCGGCAAAACCTGTACCCATAATCCACGGGAGCCGGCTTGAAGGTGATATTCACATCAACACCCGAATGCAATCCTTTGCCTTTAAGACTTACTTCCCCGGCAAGTGTTCTCTGGTTTTTTATACTCATCTGTATATTGTCTTAATCCGTTTAATCTGCCTGCAAAGAAATAAAAAATATTTCGAACGTGCCATAAAAAGCTGCTCTAACAGTATTGAAATCAAACATCTTCATTTTGAACGTACCTGATTATCTGCCCTTTATCTGCTCCATCTCATCCTCAAGCCTGTCCACCCTGAGCTTCAGATCGGGCAGTTTCCTGAACACAATATATGACTGCTGGTACTTTTTATATTCAAAGCCGGGTGATCCGTAAAGTGTTGTGTTCTCTTTCCTTACCGGACCGCCTATACCTGTCTGCGCAGCAGCCCTGGTGCCGTCTGCTATTTTAACATGGCCTGTCACTCCTACCTGGCCTCCAAACATGCAGTTGCGGCCTATCTTTGTTGAGCCCGCCACACCTGACTGGGCAGCCATAACCGTGTTTTCACCTATCTCCACATTATGAGCCACCTGTATCAGGTTATCCAGCTTAACACCTCTCTTTACCAGTGTTGAACCCATGGTGGCCCTGTCAATAACGACATTGGCGCCTATCTCAACATTATCTTCGATGATCACATTGCCCAGCTGCGGTATCTTCCTGTAATTCTGATCAGACTGGGGGGCAAAACCAAAGCCGTCACTGCCAATAACAGAACCTGCATGGATATTGCAATTACTGCCTATAATACAGTCGTGGTAAACAGTAACCCCCGGGTATACGGCCGTTCCATCCCCCAGCCGGCAGTTATCGCCAATGCTTGCGTTGGGGTAGACAGAGCAGCCATCGCCCAGCACCACATTCTCTCCGATACATGCCATTGGACCAATATATACATCCTCACCTATGCTAGCTGAGTCCTCAATCACCGCCCGTGGATGCACACCTGTCTTGCGCGGTTTTGACTGCTCATATAATGTGAGCAGGGCGGCAAAGGCCTCATAGGCATTATCCACCCTTACCAGCGTTGCTTTAACAGGGGATGATGGTTTAAAATCCTTATCCACTATAACAACAGAGGATCCTGTATCATATATATATTTTTCATAACTCATATTGGAGAGAAAAGACAGTGCTCCTTCATGACCCTCCTCTATGCGCGCCACCGACCTGACGGTAACATCCGGGTCGCCTTCTACCACCCCGTTAATATATTGTGCTATCTGCTCAGCTGTGAATTTCATATGCTTAAAATTTTAAACCAATTATACTATCTGTAAATTATATTTCTGAGGTCTTTGGGATAACAAAGAAAATACCTGGTAGTACTTTTAGATAAGGCCTCGTGCCTGAGGATGCCTGACAGCTCCGTCAGCTCACTGAGTGAGCCGTCGCGCTTCATAATTCTGATACTCGGGGCAGAAGGTGCATAGGCGAGGTTGGACACGGATCCCGTATAGACATAACTGTCTGTATCCTCTGAGCGAAAATCTTTAAGTCCCATCAGGGCTTCTGAAACACTATTTGCCTGCTCCCCGGTAAAAGGCTTATCAGAAAGCTCTATTGCAGGCAGGCGGCGGGAAATAAAAGCTTTTGCCAGGTCTGAAAGTACCCTGTCACTATTATCAGCCCACAGGCGTATGGAAGCTATCACCTCTCCATCGTCAAGCTTAAAAAACATATCTGTAAATCCCTCAATATCCCCGTTCAGCAGCTCCTGCCTCTCTATTCTTGTCCTGAGAAAATACTCTACCGATGCTGTTGAGGACAGCTCCTCTCCCCTGCTGATAAGGTCCCTTGCCCTGCCAATAATCCTTTTCAGCATCTGGTCAGCTGCCAGAACAGTCTTATGCATATAAACCTGCCAGTACATAAATCGCCTTGCAATAAGGAATTTCTCTATTGAATAAACACCCTTTTCTTCAACTACCAGCCTGCCGCCGGCAATATTCAGCATACTAATTATCCTGTCTGAACCCACTGACCCTTCAATAACGCCTGTATAAAAGCTGTCTCTCAGAAGGTAATCCAGCCTGTCCATATCCACCTGGCCGGATATGAGGTCGTTAAAAAACTTTCTGCCATATCTGTCACTGAACATCTCTATAGCCAGATCCAGCCTGCCGGAATACTTCTTATTGAGTATATTCATTATCAATAATGATATCTCTTCATGCCCTACCCGGCCTGAAATATTAAATTCAAGGGAATGGGAGAAGGGTCCGTGACCCAGATCATGGCATAATATAGCCATAAGGGCTGCCTCATACTCCTCATCACTTATCCTAACGCCTTTTTTGCGAAGTGTTGTAAGAGCCTCCCCCATAAGGTAAAGGGCTCCCAGGCTGTGTAAAAACCTGCTGTGGGTGGCCCCTGGATAAACAAGGTCGGTAAGGCCCAGCTGCCTGATGAACCTTAAGCGCTGAAACCAGGGATCTTCTATCAGATCATAAATGAATTCAGAAGGTATCTTAATGAACCCATGTACAGGATCGTTCAGTATCTTCAGTTTATTTATTCCGGGATCCAATTTATATATTTTTGTTTTACAAAATTAGAAATTACTTTTATAAGCCTGCAAGATATTTAAAATCATTACCATAATGTTAAACATATATAAAAACACAAAATACGGTAAAATATTACCAGCTATTTGAAATATTTTATGTCTTTAAAGAGTCATATACATATTATGTATTTCCAGAATTAAACAAAGACCCATAATGAAGATCGAAATTAAGGATCTTGATGTTATATACAAGAACGGCAATCACGCTGTCAAAGGCATCAACCTCACCATTGAAGAAGGCATGTTCGGATTGCTGGGCCCTAACGGCGCCGGCAAGTCGAGCCTGATGAAAGTGCTTGTTGCCCTTATGAAGCCAACATCCGGTGAGGTGCTGGTGAACGGGGAGGATATCCAGAAACAGAGAAAAAAGCTGAGATCTTTTCTTGGCTACCTGCCGCAGGATTTCCGCTTTTTCACAAGGCTTAAGACATGGGAATTCCTTGATTATGCAGGTTCTCTCGCCGGTATCAAAAACAGGAAAGAAAGGCTTGTTATCGTTGACGAGCTGCTTGACAGGGTGGGACTGCTGGAGTCGCGCGACAAAAAAGCAAATAAACTGTCGGGAGGAATGAAACGAAGGCTGGGCATTGCCCAGGCCCTTATCGGCGACCCCAGGATCATAGTGGTGGATGAGCCTACAACGGGACTCGACCCTGACGAAAGGATACGCTTCAGGAATATACTGTCAGACCTCAGCCAGAACGACGTTACCATAATACTGTCAACACATATCGTTGGGGATATATCCTCCACCTGCCAGGGTATGGCCCTGCTGAACAGGGGCGAGATGGTCTTCTCCGGCTCACCCGATGAACTGGTAAAGCAGGCCGCCGGACATGTCTTCAACCTTAGCCTGACCCAGGAAGAGTATGACAGTATAAAAGACAGCTACCATATAATATCCTCCATACCAAGTGAGAAAGGCTGGGATGCACAGGTGGTGGCAGATGATGTTTCAGGATTTGACAGCCAGGAGCTTGAACCCAACCTTGAGCATGCCTATGTTTATTATATGGAGCATAAGATAAATGCTGTTCCACAGGTATAGACACATAAGAAAAAAAGAAATGATCTCAATACACAACATCAGTACCGTTGCCCGCTATGAAGCCAAAACTCTCAGGCGCAGCTGGCTCTTCAGACTTTTCTCCATAGGATCGCTGATTATACTCACTATCATGAATATCGGGATTTTCAGTCCGGTCGGAAGCGAGGAATGGCAGTTCCTGGCCATCCCGTCATCCATGCCCCTTGTCAGTCTTTATATACTGAATATAGCCCAGTCACTGATTATCATCTTCCTGGCATCCGACTTCCTTAAGAGAGACAAAAAGCTGGATACCAATGAGGTCCTTTATACAAGACCTATGTCCAACATGGAATATGTCTTTGGTAAATCACTGGGTATATTAAGACTGTTCCTCGGAGTAAACATACTCATCCTTTTAATCACACTGATAATAAATATAATATCACAGCAGGCATCCATTGATGCTGCTGCCTACTTTCAGTATCTTTTTATCATAAGCATCCCAACCCTTATCTTCAGCCTGGGGTTTGCATATATCCTGATGTCACTTATAAGGAACCAGGCCATAACCTTCCTGCTGCTGCTGGGCATTGCCGCACTCAATATGTTCTACCTGTTTAACAGGCTGGGCTCCTTCTTTGATTATATGCTGTTTGGCCTCCCAGTTTTCAAGTCGGGTATCACCGGGTTCAGTAATCCGGATATTATACTGGCACAAAGGCTTATGTACACGTCCCTGGGAATGGCTTTTATTTTTGTGAGCATACTGATGTTCAAAAGGCTGCCTCAGTCAAAAACCCACAGACTCATTAGCGGTGCCTCCCTCCTGCTTTTCCTGGTAGTAAGTGCTTATTCCGCATACTACTTCCTCGATAAGCACTACCATGACCGGGAGCTGAAAAATACGGTTATTGAAACCAACCGGAAGTATGAGGACAGTGAGTTCCTGAAGGTGACAGATACGGATATAGTGCTGAAATATAATAACAGCCTTCTTAAGGCTGAAGCCTCACTGACCTGCATGAACGGGCAGGACAAAAATGTTAACACCGCACTCTTTTCCCTCAATCCGGGTTTAAAAGTAGAAGAGATAATGATTAAGGGTGCCCCCGCCTCATACACCATTGACGGGCATATTATACTTATTGAATTGCAGGAAGAGCTTTTGCCCGGCTCATCTGTCAGCATTGACTTCAAATATGCAGGCAGCATAGAAGAAGCCTATTCCTACCCCTGGCATACTGAAGACATCAAGGATAACGGCTACGCAATAGGACCGGCTCGCATAGATAAGAAACAGGCTATTCTTAAAGACGATTTCCTTCTTCTTACCCCTGAAAACCACTGGTATCCTGTGGCCGGACTTAACTACTATCCATCCACACCCGCAAAAATACTTGTTGACTTCACCACTTATACACTTAAGGTGGACCGTGGCAACGGACTGGTAGCAATATCACAGGGGGCAAGACACTCAGATAATGATTACTGGTATTTCACCAATGAAAACCCGGTTACAGGCATAAGCATCATTGAAGGGCATTATGTCAGCGACACCATCAGTGTTGACTCAATAGATTTCATTGCACACTACTACAAGGGGCACGACTACTTCAGGGATGACCTGAGCGAACTGGGCGATACAATAGGCAACCTGATATCAGGAGTGATAACCGAGCTGGAAACCAATTTCAGTGCTGAATATCCTTTTAAAAGGCTAAGCCTGGTGGAAGTTCCTGTTTACTTTCATTCAATAGAGAAAAAAAATACGCAGACCAGGGCTGAGGTTCAGCCTTCAATGATACTGGTGCCGGAAAAGCTGGCAACAATGAATAATGCCGGTTTTTACCGAACAATAAAAAGACAGAAGAGAAGGATGGAAAGGAGTAATGAAGTAATAACAGACCGTGAGCTGCAGGTACGTGCCTTTAATACCTTCGTCAGAAACACATTTATCAGCAGTAATGACTTTCGCTTTAACAGCGGTAATATATCAATGGCACCGGGAAGGTATCTGCTGGGACCCAGCTTTTATTTCTATAAGAATAATTTCTATTCTGACAGGTATCCTGTTATGAATGCAGTATTTGAATCACACCTGCAGAAAGTGGATGTCCCGGTAAGCGGCTTCCAGAGGATGTTCCTGGGCGGACTAAGCGAGAATGACAAAGCCAACACCATACTCAAAGATCACAGTATGGAAGATATACTGGCCATGAACCCGTCAAATGACACCACAAGAATAATACTCGGTGTAAAAGGGGATTATCTCTTTAATCTTCTGAGGGCTGAAGCGGGAATAGACCAGTTCAATAACTGGTTTTCCACTTATCTTGAAAAAAACAAGTTTCGCAATATCAGTATCAACCGTTTCAGTGATGATATAAAGGAAAATTTCGGTTTCAGTCTGGATCAGTATCTCGGTGAATGGTATCACGGAACAGGACAACCGGGCTTCCTGTTTACAGATATAGAAGTGTACGAGGTAGTTATCGGTAACCGGACAAGATACAAGGTGAGCTTCACAGCCTCAAATCCCGAAGATACACCCGGCATCTTCAATGTAGGATTCCGGACAGGTGCAAGAGGCCAGGGAGGTGGCCGTGGCATGGGCGGCAATGTTACAATAAACATCGGTGCCTCAGGCAGGGGAAGTATGATGATGGGCATGGGAGGCAGAGGAATGCAGACAAACGATGTTGAAAGGATAGTGAAGCTGGAAGCCGGGCAGGCAAAAAGAATAAATATTATTCTTGATGCACAACCAAGGGGTATGTTTGTGAACACTCTCTTTTCTGTCAATAACCCGGGTGAGCTACAGTTTCCACTGATGGACCTGGTTGAAGAAAAGAACACTGATATTACAGAAAGTGTTGAAATACTTGATAAGCTGCCATCCCTGCATGAGGATAATGAGATAATAGTGGATAATGAAGATCCCGGCTTCAGTATCTTTCAGGAAACATCATCGGGCCGACTCAAGGAATGGCTTAATATAAGGGGTGATGACGGGAATGACTACCGCGAGATGATAATGTGGTGGGCCCCGGAATACTGGCAGAAAACAGTAAACAGTAATTATTACGGCCGCTATATCAAATCAGCCGTATACACACGCGCCGGCAGCGGGGAAAGGCATATCAGCTGGTCCGCCACAATAGAGGAACCGGGATACTACGATGTATATACCTACATAGGCAAAGGAGGGGGACAGAGGATGCTTGAGCGCGTTGGGGGAAGCAGGAATGCAATGCAGGACCTTCATTATACCGTTGACCATGATGACGGAAGTGATGAAGTAACAGTGAACTGGGAAAATGCCGAAAACGGATGGAACCACCTGGGATCCTATTACCTGTCGCCTGACACTGCAAGGGTGATATTGACAAATGAATCAGAGGGAAGAACCGTAAACGGGGATGCTGTGAAATGGGTAAAACAAAATATGTATAAATAATACCAGATGAAGAAATTAATAATATTATTATCGGTAATCCTCAGTACCGGCTATAGTATGACTGCCCAGCAGGGTATTACCCTGGATGCAGCCATGGATATAGCAGAGGACAACAGTCCCAATATAAAAAAAACAAGGCTCAGCCTGGTCAGGAGCCAGGAAAACCTTAATGCACAGAGGGCCTCACTGAAATCCAACTTCTCCCTATCGGTCAACCCCTTCGAATATACTCATAACAGGGAGTTCAATGACCTGGTATCGCAATGGAATACGCGTGAAACAACCAGCAGCTTCGGCACCTTCAGGGTAACACAGCCCATTGTTGCCACGGATGCCACGGTCAGCCTGGTAAACCGGCTCTTATGGCAAAACTCCTACAGCGAGTATAACGACAGCCGCACGAAGGGCTTCAGTAATAACCTGACGCTTAACATCAACCAGCCCATATTTACATATAACAGGACTAAGATGCGGATAAGGGAACTGGAGCTGGCACTGGAAAACTCACAGCTTAATTATGCCATACAGAGGCTGGCACTGGAACGGCAGGTGGCCCAGTATTTCTATATGGTGTACCAGCAGCAGGAAAGGCTGGTAATTGCAGAAGAGGCATATGAGAATATGCAGACAAGCTATAATATAATTAAAAATAAGGTCGATGCCGGCCTCTCGGCCCGCGAGGAACTGTTCCAGGCAGAGCTTAACCTTGCCACTTCAGGCTCAGACCTCGACAACCAGAAGGTAAGCCTGGAAGATGCAAAGGATGACCTTAAGCTGCTGATAGGCATGAGCCTGTATGATGATGTTATTGTTATACCGGATATATCTGTTGACACCATTGATGTGGATATAGCCTTTGCTATTGATCATGGCCTGGCCAACAGGATGGAGCTGAGACAAAGGGAGATAGATATCAGGAGCTCCGAGTTCTCCCTAATACAGACCAAAGCACTGAATGAGTTTCATGGCGATATTAACCTTTCGGTTGGACTTTTCGGTGATAATGAAAAGATAACAGATATTTACGCCAGTCCTACTGATAACCAGCAGGTATCACTTTCCTTTTCGATACCGCTGTGGGACTGGGGAGAAAGGGAGTCGCGCATAAGGGCAGCTGAGGCATCCATAGAATCACAGGCTATAAACTATGAGCAGGAAGAGAACGATATAATAATCAATATAAGAAAGGTGTACAGGAACCTTACCAACCTGAAAAACCAGATAGAGATTGCCAGGCAGAATGTCAAGAATGCACAGCTCACATATGAGCTTAACCTCGAAAAATATGAAAACGGCGATCTTACGGGTATGGACCTGAATATTTACCAGAACCAGCTGTCAGAAAAACAGCTTGCCCTTACCAATGCCCTTATTTCATATAAGCTGGAACTGCTTAACCTTAAGATTCAAACCCTGTTTGATTTTGAGAACGAGCAGTCTGTAACACCACTGGATATACTGAATGAACAATAGGAAACATAATAATACCTTGTCATGAAAAGCAGATTAATCTTTTTTTTATTTATCACACTGACTATTGCAGCCTGTAATAACCAGGATACAGGTCTTGAGGCCGATGTTGAGATACCGGTATCGGTAGAAGACATAACACTTAACTCCATAGAAGAGTATATAAACACCACGGGTACCGTTTACCCCGTTGTTGATGTTGAGCTTAAAACAGAGATAACGGCCAGGTACTACCTCGGGAAAAATCCGGCAACGGGCAGGCCGTGGCAGCTTGGCGACAGGGTATCCAGGGGAGACCTCATTGTCCGGCTCGAGGATGAGGAATATGAGAATAATGTTAAGCTTGAACTGCATGAACTCAACCTGGAACTGGCAAAGAGCAACCTGGAGAAGCAGGAGTCTTTATACGAAAAAGGAGGTGTAACACTTAATGACCTCAAACAATCAGGATACGATTATTCCAATGCCCGTGTGGCTGTAGAAAACGCACGACTGCAGATAGCAAAAATGAAGATCACAGCCCCCTTCGGCGGCATAATAACCGAGCTTCCCTATTACACCCAGGGCTCTGAGGTAGAAACAGGCAGCCCGGTTGCAGGTATTATGGACTACCGGTCCATGCTTCTTGATATCAACCTGCCCGAGAAATATATTAATGATATAAGCACGGGTAAAGAGGCAAGAATAACAAATTATGCCCTGCCCGATGATACACTCAGAGGCACCATATCACAGCTGTCGCCTGCAATAAACCCGCAAACAAGGACTTTCAGGGGAAGCATCAAGATAGACAACCCGGAGCTCAGACTGCGTCCGGGCATGTTTGTAAAAGCCGATATCATCACCAGCAGTGCAGATTCGGTAATCGTCATCCCCAAGGATATAATATTATCAAGGCAGAGAGGGATGACCGTGTTTGTTGTAAACAGGGGGGTGGCAAATGAAAGGCTTATACAAACCGGCCTGGAGAATAATGATGAGGTTGAGGTAATAAAAGGCCTTAGCACCAATGAGAGGATTGTCACAGACGGGTTTGAAACACTGAGTCATAATGCAAAGGTTAAAATACTGAAATAAGCATCTCCTGAGAGCATCAACTAGAAAAAGAAAGGTTCATAATGAAAAAGATAGCCCGATTTGCAGTGGAGAACCCGGTAACAGTGCTTATGCTGGTGCTCGGTATTATCCTGCTGGGAATAATCTCATTCGGTAAGCTGGGAACAGATCTTTTCCCCGACCTGAATAACCCTAAAATATTTATAGAATTACAGGCAGGCGAAAGACCTCCCGAAGAGATGGAACAGCAGTTCGTTGACAGGGTGGAGTCAATAGCAATGAGGCAGAAAGATGCTATCAATGTATCATCTGTGTCTATGGCAGGTACAGCACAGGTAGTCGTTGAATACGCATGGAGCAAAGATATGGATGAAGCCTTCCTTGATCTGCAGAAAGATATCACTTCCTTCAGCCAGAATGCCGATCTTGATGAATTCAATATTACACAGTATGACCCCAATGCCACCCCGGTAATGATCATTGCCCTGAGGCACGACAGGATTGATGATATGGATGAGCTCAGGAAGACGGCTGAAAACTATATACGCAATGAGCTGATAAGACTTGAAGGCATTGCAGATATACAGTTGTCCGGACATGAAATAAGCGAGGTGGTTATTGAAACGAACAAATACCTGCTTGAAGCCTATGATATGACCACCAATGATATTGCCAGCCAGATAAGCAGCTATAACCGTAATGTTTCGGGCGGATCGATAACAGACCTTGGCACAAGATATATTGTAAAAGGTGTAGGTGTCATTGAAGAGATTGATGACCTTGAAAATATCATACTGGGATTCAGGGATCTTTCTGAAGGCTCGCAGGCGGGCAGCACGGATGAAACGCTGGATGCAGCGGAAAGGACAGCTGTTTATATGAGTGATGTGGCAAAAATATATGCGGCAAATAAGGACCCGGACAATATAGTTACAGTAAACGGTGAGAGGTGTGTGGGCCTGTCTGTTTATAAAGAGCCGAGGTATAATACAGTTAATGCCGTAGAAGAACTTAATGAAGCCATAGAAGGCTTGAAAAAAGCCCTCCCCGGATATGAATTTATAACGGTGCAGGACCAGGGACAATTTATTGATAATGCCATCAGTGAGGTGGAGGAGACAGCCCTGCTCGGCATAATACTGGCCGTCTTTGTACTATTTATCTTCCTCCGGCGTATAGGAACAACCCTGGTTATAAGTATTGCAATACCCGTATCCATCATTGCAACCTTTAACCTGATGTATTTCAACGAGCTTACAATAAATATAATGACCCTGGGCGGGCTGGCACTTGGTGCCGGTATGCTCGTTGACAATGCCATAGTGGTACTTGAAAATATCTTCCGCAATTATGAATCGGGAATGCCGCTGAAAGAAGCAGCTGTAACAGGCACCGCCCAGGTGGGAGGTGCAATAACGGCATCAACCATAACGACAATCATTGTATTTCTGCCAATAGTTTACCTCCAGGGAGCATCAGGAGAGCTGTTTAAAGACCAGGCATGGACGGTAGCTTTCTCCCTCCTGTCATCCCTCTTCGTAGCTATACTGGTTATACCCCTGCTCGTAACCACCTTCTTTAAAGATAAAAAAACAAAAAGACAGTCCAGGGCTGTCAGCTTTGAATGGTATAAAGGATGGCTCGAAAAAATAGTCAATAATAAGGTAATGGTGATCATTATCTCACTGGTGCTGCTGGCAGGCACGGCATATATACTGCCCAGGGTAGGCAGTGAGTTTATGCCGGGAGCTGAATCCACTGAGTTCACCATTGAGCTGACACTGCAGGAAGGAACCAGCCTGGAAAGGACAGCTGAAACAACAAGGAAGGTTGAAAATATCATAAAAGATCTGCTGGGGGAAAAGGTGGACATGCTTTACAGTCACTCCGGCCTCAGCACCACAACCGGAACAGGCACAGCAGACCTGTTCAGGGATGAGAACACATCCCTTATAAAAGTCTTTCTTACAGCTGAATACGCTAAATTCTCTGACAGTGCCATTGAGCTTATACAGGACAAGCTCAGTGCCCTGCAGGATGTGGAGATAAGCTTTAAAAAAGAAGAAACAGCATTACAGACAACACTGGGAACAGATCAGGCTCCCCTGGTTATTGAAGTAAGGGGTGAAGACCTCGATGTGATCGGGGAGCTGACAGATAAGGTGAAGGCAAGTCTGCTGATGTCGGATAATATATTCAATATAAGCAGCTCCCTGGATGAAGGGAGTCCCGAGGTGGATATAATGATAGACCGCTATAAAGCCAGCTACTAT
>JAWLFR010000182.1:0-3634 GCA_041685495.1 Bacteroidales bacterium | reverse complement strand
CAAAGCAAAAATCCCGCAAGTCATTGACTATGCGGGATCTGCGATTTAAGAGTGTGGTGCCACCTGGAATTACGGGCATTGCTCGGCAATTGCCCCTGATTCCTTGTCGTTTTATTGAAAAAACCATACTCCGGAAACCGTAAAACGGTTTATTCCATTAAAGGGATCTGCCTTTCTGTGAGCAAGCTCACAACGGCAAACCCCTTTAATGAAAAAGCCCCGCTGATCGCGGGGCTCCCGGAGTGTGGTGCCACCTGGAATTGAACCAGGGACACCAGGATTTTCAGTCCTGTGCTCTACCAACTGAGCTATGGCACCAACTTTTAGGACTGCAAATATAATTTGCATTTTCATACCGGCAAAGAATTAGTTTATCTTTTTTATAGAAGGATAGTGAAATACTTGAAAATAATCAGCTTAAAGGTTTTATCTTATGCCCGGCAAACACTAAATTTGCAGCCATATTTAATTATATATGAATTTATTACGACACACTCTGCCAAACGGCATACGGCTTGTCCATAAAAATGTTCCCAATATGATAGCTCATTGCGGGGTAATAATAAATACCGGCTCAAGGGATGAGAAGGATGATGAGCAAGGGATGGCCCACTTTGTGGAACATATGATGTTCAAAGGCACAGGTAAAAGAAAAGCATACCATATACTCAGCAGCCTTGAAGACCGTGGCGGCGAGCTGAATGCATACACAACAAAGGAGGAAACAGCCGTCTATGGATCATTCCTGAAAAGTGATTATAACAAGGCCCTGGATATAATAAGTGACATAACAGGTAATTCAATATTCCCGGAAAAGGAACTGAAAAAAGAAAAAGAAGTAATAATAGAGGAAATAAACTCATATAAGGACACTCCCTCTGAACTTATTTTCGACGACTTTGAAGAAATGATATATGACGGTGCTCCAATAGGAAGGAGCATACTTGGAACGGAAGATTCGGTGAGATCGTTCAACAGGGAGATGATAGCTGATTTTATTGATAATAACTACAATCCCGAAGGAATGGTGGTCTGCTCTGTGGGGAATATCAGGGACAAACAGCTGATTAAACTGTTTGAGAAATATTTTGGCGACATAGAAAACAAACAGGACAGAAGGCAGAGGAATGCATTCACAGGATACAGGCCGCAGAAAAAGATAATTAGTAAAAATACATGGCAGGACCACTGCATAATAGGTAACCTGGCATATGACGTGAAGGACAGAAGGCGCCTGACAATGTTCCTTCTGAATAATCTTCTTGGCGGACAGGGACTCAACTCAAGACTTAACCTCTCGCTGCGCGAAAAAAACGGTTTTGCCTATAACGTGGAGTCAATGTATATACCCTACCTTGACAGCGGGATATTTATGATCTATTTCGGTACAGAGGCCAGGAACAGGGACAAAAGTATCAGCCTTGCCCTGAAAGAGCTGAAGAAACTCAGGGAAACAAGACTCGGCAAGGCACAACTGCAGAAAGCAAAAAACCAGATGAAAGGCAATATAGCCAGGGCATGGGAGAATCATGAAAACCATATGCTGTCAATGGGCAAGAATATACTGGTATTTGACCGGATGGAACCAATAGAAAGCCTGTATGAGAAGATCGACCTGCTGTCATCATCCGACCTCATGGAGACAGCCAACGAGATATTCCCCGAAAATATGCTGTCAACACTTATCTATAGCAAATAATGGATATTGACATTGAAAAATATATACTTGATAACAGCAGCCCGGAAGATGCACTGCTGAATGAGCTGTACAGGAAAACATACACCTCGGTGATCAACCCCAATATGATATCAGGTCATATACAGGGTAAACTGCTGGAGATGATAACAGGAATGATCAGGCCGGAAACGGCACTTGAGATAGGCACATATACAGGATATTCAGCAATAAGCATAGCAAGAGGGCTTCCTGAAGGCTCTAAACTCCATACAATCGAAATCAATGATGAGCTGGCAGATATAAGTGGTGAATATATAAAGAAAGCCGGACTGGAAGACGGAATAATATGCCACAGCGGGGATGCCCTTGTTATAATGAAAGAACTGAATATCTCCTTTGATTTTATCTTTATTGACGGAGATAAAAGACAGTATCCCGCCTACTATAAAACTAGCCTTGACATACTCAATAAAGGCGGATATATACTTGCCGATAATGTATTATGGGATGGTAAAGTGCTTGATCAGCGGGTAAAGGACCCTATGACTGAGGGTATACGAAAATTTAACCGGATGGTGAAGGCTGATAACAGCACAGAAAACATTATTATCCCCGCTATGGACGGTTTTATGCTTGTCCGGAAATATTAAAACCTACTTCTCAGGCTCGGAAGAATCCAGTTCCCCGGTAATCTCCTTTATCCTGATAGCATTGAGCTCCTTTGACACCGTTGTAAGATTCATCATTATGGTTTTGTACTCCGGGTACTTGTTGTATTTCTCCCTCAGTGTATACATGATATTTAAAACCATCTTCTGAAGATTCTCACTTGCTTCAAACTGTTTATGAGTTTCAGTGGTCATTTTACCAGATTTTTGTGATTATTTTCATTATTTAGCGCGCAAATATAATACAATATAATAAATTGAATTTAAAAATATCACAGAAACAAGGTCTTAAATAAAAAGTACAGGCTGCATTCCCTGAAAACAAGAACCATGCAGATCAGTAAAACAATGCTGAGGATAGATAGTGACAAACAGAAATAATGGTGGTATAGTTTTTGATTGCAATAATACAAATATCAGATGATCCGGTTGTTTATCAATATTCCCGGGTTAGAATATTTAAAAAGTAATTATTATGAATAGAAATAAATTATTAAAAGCATCAGTCTTATTCACTGTTTTACTTATGATAGCCCCCATATTGTCGGCTCAATATTACAAAGCAACCACTAAATCCGTAACCCGACTGTTTGGTGATAAGGAAAATGTAAGCACCGTAATAGCTTATATACCCGAAGGCACTGAACTGGATGTGCTGGTAGTTGAAGAAGACTATCTCAAAGTTCTTTATGATGAGGAGGAAGGCTTTATTCTAACTGAAAAAGCCATACTGAGGAATACCGAAGGAGAAATATTGCAGGTTGGTGAACAGGAAGAGGAGGCAGTTAATATCAGGCAACCTGCTGACAGGCGCGAGATGCTTATAAACAAATACGGTACCAGAACCGGTAAGGCTATCTACCAGCACAAGATCTGGAAAGGAATGAAAAGTGACATGGTATTTGACAGCTGGGGTAAGCCGCTAAGGGTTGACAGACTGACAAAGGGTTCGGATATACAGGAAAGATGGATATATACCGAATCTTATGTCATTTTTGAAGACGATATCCTGGTTGACTGGGGCCCGGTAGAAAACCGTTAAGGAAGGATTGAGAGCCTCCATACTGATAGCGTAAAAATAATACCTGCTGTCAGAAAATCGTTAGCTGAGGATTCTTTACATTGCATCAGCCGGCAAAAACCAGAATTCCCTTGATGAAGGTATTGAAACAATAACTGTTTTTAGTGTAAAAAATTAATGCTTGCCCGGATTGATTGATCTGTTACTCCGGGATTTCAATTTTTTTTGTAAGTTTGCACGGCAAAAACGATATTTTGCCCGGATGGT
>JAWLFR010000181.1:0-3651 GCA_041685495.1 Bacteroidales bacterium | reverse complement strand
AACCAGGGAAAGAAAGAATTAGTTTTTCTAATATATTCCCGGTACTGCGGTTTGGAGTCTTTTAATGATTTCTCGAGCAGGGAAACACCCGATACTTTAAGGAGAAGCAATGTCATCACCAGCGAGCCAATTATGTGCCAGTAGGCTCCGGCTGCAATACTTATGACAGCATATGACCACCATACAGTGGCATCGCCAAAATAATTAGGATGCCGGGTATATTTCCAGAATCCTGTATCCAGCACCCTGCCCTTGTTTTGCGGATCTTTTCTGAAACGTGCCAGTTGATAATCACCACCCGATTCAAAAGTAAAACCAACAAGCCAGACAACAATACCTGCATAGTCAAGAAAGTTAAGAGTGCCCGGATCATTGCTGGTATTAATCCCGTACAGTGGCAGTGAAACAATCAGAACAAGGGCACCCTGGAGCAGAAATGTCTGAAAATAGCTGAACCACCAGTATCTCTTCGCTCCATATTTATTTCTGAATTCCTGGTACCTGAAATCCTCCCCTTTGCCCCAGTTCCTTATGAAAAGATAAACTGTTAGTCTCAGTCCCCATACGCTGACAAGCACAAGAATCAATATCTTCCTTGGATTAAGATCACCGCTCATGAATACATAGAATGCATTGACGATAACAAAGCTGAAACCCCAGAAGAGGTCCACAATACTCACATTTTTAATGAGTATACTCACCAGCCACAATAAGGTCATTAGTCCCCATATAAGTAAGGCAGCCTGAAGAAATACATTCATAAGCACGTAACTATTAATTCTTGTACATCAGCGAAACGGCCACTGCACCTTTACCTGCATGCATGCCGATCACCGGGGAGATATTGACCACCGAGACGGCCTGCCTGCCTGTTATTTTTTTCATCTCACTTTCGGCTTCCCCTGCACCTTCACTGTTGTCAGCGTGCAGTATTGCATAGTTCCATATGGATTTTCCCGCCCCTGTCTTTCTTATATGTTTGAAGATCTTTGCCATGCTTGCCACCTGGCTGAAAGTCTTGCCAAACAGAAATGATTTACCATCTTTATCCATTGAAATAACAGGATTCAGGCCCAGGGCTTTCGCAAGCAATCCTTTTGGTTTTGAGACCCTTCCTCCTTTGATCATGAATTTCAGGTTTCTTACACTCACAAATATTTTTGACTGGTCCAGGTCATTCTCAATAGATTCAACAATATTTTCCACTGGCGTGCCCTTTTCAATTTCTTCTGCAGCCCTGAGCACAAGAAGTCCCACTCCCCCCGAGATATTTTTTGAGTCCACCACGTAAACCGCTTTACTGAACTCTTTTTCAATTCGCTGACCGGCCTTTACGCTGTTCGAATATGTCCCGCTGAACTTTCCGCTCAGGTGTATTGAAATTATTGAGTCGTAATGAGAGGCCAGGTGTGAGTAGAGGTTGGTGAAGGCCTGTTCGTTTATCTGTGATGTCCTGGGAAACTCTTCAGAAGTTTCTAGCAGTTCATAAAATTGTTCCGGCTGTATGGTTACCTTATCCAGGTAATGATTATCACCGAAGTTCAGATTTATAGGCACTACATTTACCTGGTAGCGGTCAATTAATTCCTGAGAAAGGTCGCAGGTAGAGTCGGTTACCAGCGCAATGTTCCATTTCCTTTTTAGTGCTGTTTCCTGCTGTCTGATCATATCATCCACTTTCTGATATGTTATAGTGCCTGAGTCTTTTAGCTCATGAAAAAGCTCCGCAGGATTATTGGTATGGACATGCATGCGGCATATGCTTTCTGAACCGGCAACTACAATGGAATCTCCTCTTTTTTCAAGAATCCGGCGCAACTCTTTTTTACTGATAGTCATGTTCTTAAGTAGAGCCTCCGTGCAATAGCGGTAAGAGATTTCTTCATCAGTTATCTCTTCAGTATGTACCAGTGAAATGACAGGTTCCTGATCAGTTACCAGGCTGCGGATATTATTGTTTGTAATAAAATCAATGATACCTTTTATAAAGAGGACAAATCCTTTTGCACCTGCATCCACAAAACCGGTTTTGTTGAGTTCTTTCAGTTTTTCAGTTGTTTTTGCCAGCGATTTCTCAAGAACGGAAAGTGATTCAATGATAATACTCCTAAAATCGTGAACAGCATCTTTTTTACTGTCTAAGAATTCAGACCATTCTTTAATAACAGTCAGCATAGTCCCTTCCACAGGCTTTGCTATAGCCTCATAAATATAGGGTATTGATCTTTTCACGCTTTCAGCAAACTCAGGCAGCGTGATTACAGAAAGGTTCCTGGTTTCACGGCTCAGGCCATGCAGAAACTGTGCGAATATAACCCCTGAATTACCCCTTGCTCCCATCAGTGAAGCATGGGCAATTTTATTCACCATGGTTTCATACGATTTGTGGGGCCTGATATTGTCAATTACAGAACGAACCGTGGAAGCAAGGTTTGTGCCTGTATCCTTATCATTTACCGGAAAAACATTTATCCTGTTAAGCTCAACCTGGTTCTGCAGTATCTGTCTGCCTCCCGCAATAAAAGCATAGTACAGGAATTTTCCATTTATATGTGGTACCTTGACATTATTCATACCTTATTCTAGCTGATCCATTTAACAATATAAAAACCGGATAATGAGACTATTGCGGAAAGCATCGCGCCCCACAGAATATCTATAAAAACAATAGGCAGAGGCCAGCCTTTGAGAGTTGCCAGGTTGGTCAAATCATAGGTGGCATAGGTAAAAAAGCCAAATAAGGCGCCCAGAAGGATTGCACTGGAAACAGAATCTTTATTCACCGCAGGATAAATGGCAAATATTGATATCCCAATCACGAAAAGCAGGTAGAAGATAAATGCTGCCGTCCAGTTAACCTTGTCGGACAGGAAATCGCCCAGGTATTTACGGTAAAGGTTTCTGGCAATAAGGCCAAGCCATACCATATCTATCGCAAGGAAAACGATAAATGTCAGGATGTAAGATATCAGAACTGTTTTTATACCCATCGCTAAATCTCTTATTTATATACAATATTCAGGCGCTTATTGTTCATTTAATTAAATATGATTCTGCTGCTTTTTGTAATATTCCCCATTTCCTGTATTAAAAGAGTATTTTGTTAAGTTACACATTTATCTGGTTTTAAGCTGCATTTTTGCTAATAGATTCCCGGTATGCTTCATTGGTTTTCTTAGAAATATTTTAAAGTTCAATTACCTGATTCGCGACAGCTATCAGGTAAGGATTATGTTCAATAAACAGCACCGTGTGTCCTTCATCAACCAGGCGGTTAAATACTTTGATTAATTTATCGATATCAGGATAATAAAGTCCGGTTGTGGGCTCATCCAGCATGTAAAGTGTTTTCTTACCCTTGCCCTCAAGCAACTTTACCGATAAGCTGATCCTTTGTCCTTCACCCGCAGAAAGCGATTCAAGCTCCTGTCCGGACTGTAAATGACCAAGCCCGGTCTCTTTAAGCTGTACAAGTATATTCATTATTGCTTCGCTCTTTTTGCCCTGAATATCCCCGAAATATGTAATTAGCTCATTAACTGTTAATTGCATAAGGTCTGTTACATTAAGACCTTTGTGTTTGATATTCAGAACCCTATCATTATAGCGACTGCCTTTACAGCTGTAACAAACATTCCACACATCATCCAT
>JAWLFR010000180.1:2437-3661 GCA_041685495.1 Bacteroidales bacterium | reverse complement strand
ATAAGCTCGCTGTCAGGCACTCCCGTTGACCTTTTCTGCTTCCTGAGAAAATACCTGCCGGCATCCAGCATGGCTGAAAGAGGCACCAGTCCAACCAGCTCGGAACCCGTTACACGCAGTCCCCTGGATTCAGCACTGCGGCATACCTCATCAAAAGCTATATGCAGTGGTGTGACGGATATATTGGTAAGGTTCATTGATATCTGGGCCACACCATACTCTTCTATATACCAGCCTATCGCTTTCACTTCTTTCAGTGTACCCGGTATCATCACCGGGTTTCCTTCCTTATCACGCACTATCTTACCTGTCAGCGGGTGCCCTTCCCTTTTAACCCTTCCTTTTTCCCTAACATCAAAAGCCACGGCGTTGGCACGTCTTGTAGAGGTAGTGTTAAGGTTTATATTATAGGCTACAAGGAAATCGCGGGCTCCCACAGCCGTGGCGCCGGCGCGGGCATTGAATGTGGCCGGACCGTGATCGGGTTTGCCACCGGTACCAGCCAGTTTCTTTTTCAGTCCCTCGTATTCCCCTGAACGGCAGTTGGCCAGGTTCTTTCTGTCATCACTGTAGGCTGCATTCTCATAACAATAAACGGGAATGGATAATTCCGAGCCTATTCTCTCAGCCAGCGCCCTTGCATATTTTACCGTTTCCTCCATGGATATACCTGAAACAGGTACGAGGGGACAAACATCGGTTGCTCCCATACGGGGATGCTGTCCCTGGTGTCGCGACATATCTATCAGTTCCGATGCTGTCTTAACGGCATTGAAAGCAGCCTCCACCACCTCCTGCGGCGGTCCCACAAAGGTCACCACCGTCCTGTTTGTATCCCTTCCCGGATCAACATCAAGAAGCTTTACTCCTTCAACATTTTCAATGGAGTTGGTGATGCTTTTTATCACTGACATATCCCTTCCTTCACTGAAATTAGGAACACATTCAATTATCTGTTTAGCCATAGTATATTTTAAAATTTTATTATCAAATAATTACTTATTTCTTATTTTACTCTCTTTCCAGCTCACTGCATTGTAAGGGTAGGGTGTTTATCTCTCAGCCTGTGCTATCAGTCGGCCAGAGTTTTCTCTCAGCCTCTGTTATCAGTCAGCCCCTGTTTTCTCTCAGCCTGTGCTATCAGTCGGCCAGAGTTTTCTCTCAGCCTCTGTTATCAGTCAGCCCCTGTTTTCTCTCAGCCTGTGCTATCAGTCGGCCAGAGTT
>JAWLFR010000180.1:0-2337 GCA_041685495.1 Bacteroidales bacterium | reverse complement strand
TCTCAGCCTGTGCTATCAGTCGGCCAGAGTTTTCTCTCAGCCTCTGTTATCAGTCAGCCCCTGTTTTCTCTCAGCCTGTGCTATCAGTCGGCCAGAGTTATCACTTCACCACCCAGTATCACGGTATCCACCAGCTTACTGCCATAGGCATAAGGCAGGAACTCAAAGGAGGGTATTTCTTTTGTGATAAAGACATTTCCCACCTTGCCCCTGCAAACAGTTCCGTGCGTCTGTGACAGTCCCATTGCACTGGCACCGTTAAGTGTCACAGCGTTCAATGCCTCTTCAGGCAGCATTCTCAGCTTTATACATGCCAGCGACATAATAAATTTCATATCACCTGAAGGTGATGAGCCCGGATTATAATCACTTGCCAGGGCCAGCGGCAGGCCGCTATCTATCATCTTTCTTGCCGGCGGGTCGATCATACCCAGAAAGAAGGATGCCCCGGGCAGCAAGGCTGGCATTGTATCACTGTTTTTAAGTGCTTCAATCTCCTCATCACCTGTAAACTCGAGGTGGTCCACTGAAAGAGCATCATACATGACACCTGTCTGTATACCACCTGAATAAGCCAGTTCGTTGGCATGTATCTTGGGTCTCATCCCATGCTTGATGCCCGCCATAAGTATTCTTGCTGTCTCTTCCGGGGTAAAAAAGCCCTTGTCACAGAACACATCAATAAAATCGGCCAGTCCCTCCCCTGCCACTGCAGGTATCATCTCGTTAATGATAAGGTCCACATACCCTGTGCGGTCAGCTCTGTATTCAGCTGGCACGGTATGGGCACCAAGGAAGGTTGATCTGACGGTAAGAGGACTTGTCTCCTTTATCCGCCGTATAACCCGCAGCATCTTCAGTTCAGACTCTGCTGTAAGACCGTAACCACTTTTTATCTCAACAGCTCCGGTACCCAGTGATATAATCTCATCAACCCTTCTCATCGACTGTTCATAAAGCTCATCTTCAGGTGTTTGCTGCAACAGCTTGGATGAATTGAGTATTCCCCCGCCTCTCTTTGCAATTTCCTCGTATGACAGTCCTTTTATCTTGTCGCGGTACTCGATCTCACGGCTACCTGCATATACTATATGAGTGTGCGAGTCACAATACGAAGGCAGGACAAAGCGTCCCGTAGCATCTATGATACGCGGACCTTTAATATCGCCGGGGTAGCTGTTCATGGCTCCGAATGAATCAATAATGCCGTCTTTGATATACAGCCAGGCATTATCAATGGTTTTTATATCAGACATATCAGCCCCTGCAGCCTTCTCACGCGGTACATTCTCCGTCTGTACAAGTCCCTTAATATTCCTTATGATAAGTTCTCCCATACCTGCTTCTTTTAGTACAGCTAAGGTAATAAATATTTTTTCTTATTTTTGGAAATCACTTAAAACGAACCTTTACTCCGATGAAAAGAACCATTATTATCCTTCTTGCACTAACAAGCTGTCTGTCTGCGTTTTCACAGGATGAAAATATAAAAACAGGCTGGAACCTGGGTGGCGTACCCGCAGTAACCTATAGCACCGATCTAGGATTCCAGTACGGTGTTGTACTTAATCTGTTTGACTATGGTGACGGATCAGGATATCCGTCCTATAAGCAGATGTTCTATTTTGAAGTATCCAGGTTTACCAAGGGCAGCAGTACATACAGGATAATGTTTGATTCCGAGTCGCTAATACCCGGCATCAGCATAACCTCCGATCTGGCTTACCTTACGGACCAGGCATATGACTTTTATGGCTTTAACGGGTATGAAGCCGTGTATAATGAAGAATGGACTGACAGTGAAATGGATCAGTACAAAACAAGAATGTTTTATAATACTGACAGGAAGCTGTTCAGGTTTAAGAATGATATCAAGGGACGTCTGGCCGGCGAAAATTTCCAGTGGAATGCCGGACTGGAGCTCAAGAATTTTGCTTTTGGTCCGGTTGATGTGGAGAAGCTTAATAAAGGGAAGGATGACAACCTCTTACCTGATGTTGATGGCCTCTATGATAAATATGTTGACTGGGGACTTATCGGTCCGGAAGAGGCAAACGGGGGTTTTATAACAACAATTAAAGGAGGTATAACATATGACAGCCGCGATTTCAAGGCCAACGCCATGAAAGGGATATGGGTTGAAACAGGTATTGAAGCCTCCCCTTCCTTTATCAGTGATGAAGGATTTGCAAAATTCTTTGCCATTTACAGGCAGTACTTTACCATTATCCCTGAGGATCTTTCATTTGCCTACAGGCTGGGTTACCAGACAACAATAGCAGGTGATGTCCCCTGGTATCACCAGAACCAGATAATAACATCTGTGCTTGCCGGGAC
>JAWLFR010000179.1:0-3678 GCA_041685495.1 Bacteroidales bacterium | reverse complement strand
TTTTCCGTGGCCTTGCCTATCCACGCATCTTCCATGGGAGGCACTCCCACCACTGTTGCAGGGTATATGGCATCCTTACGGTGGGTGATACGGCTTACATGGAATGCCGGGTACCAGTCGGCCAGGGAATAAAACCCTGTATGGTCGCCAAAAGGGCCTTCCCATATAAGATCCTCGTCCGTGTCTATATAGCCTTCGATCACTATATCAGCATCTTCAGGCACCCACAGCTCATTGCTGATGCATTTCACCATTTTCACTCTTTTCTTTCTCAGGAAACCTGCCAGGATATATTCATCCACACCCTGTGGCAGCGGGGCCGTAGCGGCATAGGTATAGACAGGATCTCCTCCCAGCACTACCGATACAGGCATCTTTTCACCTTTCTCTTTCCATGCCTCATAATGGTTTGCACCCGTTTTATGCCTGTGCCAGTGCATTCCTGTTGTCCTGCCATCCATCACCTGCATCCTGTACATGCCTGCATTCACTTCACCGCTTACAGGATGCCTGGTATGCACTACCGGCAGTGTTATAAAGCGTCCGCCATCATGGGGCCAGCATTTCAGCGCCGGCAGGATGCCCAGGTCGGGATCTTCGATAATATTCTGCTGGCACACACCTTTTCCCCTGATCTTTTTTGGCATATAAGAAGCCAGCTTTGCGAGTCCGGGTAACATTTTAATCTTTTCCAGGAGTCCGTTGGCTGGACGGCTCATTCTGCTGAAAACATCCTCTATCTCCTCTCCTGCCTCTTCAAGGTCACTGCGTCCCAGGGCCATGCTCATCCGTCTGTCTGAGGCGAACATATTTATCAGTACAGGGAAGCTGGTACCCGTATTATTAAGAAGCAGTGCCCTGTCACCGTTTTTAACAAAACGGTCAGTCAGCTCCGCCACCTGTAGTACGGGATCAACAAATTCATCTGTCACCATCAGTTCATCCTCCTGTTCCAGTGCACGGATAAACTGTCTTAAACCATTATATGCCATTGATAATTATTTTTAACAAAGATACCGGAAAAATAGTGATTGGCGCCAATCCGGCCAGGAGAATGAAAAAATCAATATGTATGGCATTAATCAGGCAGGGATATACCAGGCGGTGGGTAAAGCCCGGACAGGGACCATATAACGCAAAAATGGGAACTATTCTGACGAATAATTCCCATTTCACTGAAGGCTACCGAAGTAATCTTCAGTGCCAGGTTACTGTTATTATGACCGGCTGTTCAAAGGCCTGAGCCTTTAAGCAGCCCTTACCATCAGGCATTACCTGTTACAGTATTGCCTTCAGGCTGCCCTTCTGATTACCCGAAGGTAACCTTCCGGGGCGCAGAGTCATTTCTGACAAAACCATCTAAAGAACGCCATGCGGCTTCAGCAATTTTCCGGAAATCCGGCGAACCTTTATTCCGGTCTGCGGCTCCTTCATGAAGCGGGCCCTGGAGCCCGGTTGAAATATCGGGAATCGCAATTAAGCTCATCCGTCATTTCCTTCTTTCGGGAGCGGCCTTTTATCGCTCACCTGGTAAGAACAAATATATGTCAGTATACGACTCAGGACAAATTTTAAGGGGGGTATATATTAACGCGGTATGAACAGTGCTTATTAACAATTGTTAATAAGCCTGCAATGCCCTGAATTAAAAGCCTTTCAGTTATTCTCCGGTCAGATTACGGGGTTCAGATCCGTAGTCCGGGGGCATTAAAACCCATAGGTGGCTGTACTTCCCGGTTCCTTAAAAACCGTAGGTAGCTGTATTTCCCAGTTCTTCTTCTATTCTGAGCAGCTGGTTATATTTTGCCATACGGTCAGAGCGGCTTAATGAGCCGGTCTTTATCTGTCCGGAGCGTGTTGCAACTGCAATATCAGCGATAGTTGAATCCTCTGTCTCGCCTGAACGGTGTGATGTAACGGTTGTATAACCTGCCCTGTGGGCCATTTCTATGGTCCTGAGTGTTTCGGTCAGGGTTCCTATCTGGTTCACCTTGATAAGTATTGAGTTGGCACATCCCAGTTCTATACCTTTTTTCAGGTACTCGACATTGGTTACAAAGTTATCATCACCCACAAGCTGTATTTTATGTCCGGACAGTTTTGTATGAATAACCCATCCGTCCCAGTCATCTTCAGCCATACCGTCTTCAACTGAATCAATAGGATACTTTGATATCAGCTCATCGATATATTCGGCCTGTTCTTTGGCTGACCTCTTTTTACCTTTGTCGCCTTCAAATTTAGAATAATCATAAACACCGTCAGCATAAAACTCAGAAGCGGCGCAATCGAGTGCTATGGTAATATCATCACCGGCTTTATAGCCTGCATTACCTATTGCTTCAATTATTGATTCAAGTGCATCTTCTGTGCCTTTAAGCGCGGGTGCAAAACCACCTTCATCGCCAACGGCCGTACTCAGGTTTCGTTCTTTGAGAACTTTTTTAAGAGCATGGAATACTTCAGCGCCCATTCTCAGTCCTTCCCTGAAAGTTTTGGCTCCCACGGGCCTTATCATAAATTCCTGGAAAGCTATAGGGGCATCTGAATGAGAGCCACCGTTTATAATATTCATCATGGGTACCGGCAGTGTAACCGCACTTACGCCTCCTATATACCTGTACAGCGGCAGGTCATGATATGCAGCTGCTGCCTTTGCTGCTGCCAGTGACACTCCCAGGATAGCATTGGCTCCAAGCTTACTCTTATTGGCAGTGCCGTCAAGCTCCAGCATTTTCATATCCAGTCCGGTCTGGTCTGTGACATCCATACCTGTTACAGCATCAGCAATAAGTTTATTTACATTATCAACGGCTTTAAGCACACCTTTGCCAAGGTATCTTGATTTATCGGCATCTCTTAATTCAAGGGCTTCATTTTCACCTGTGGATGCTCCCGAAGGCACGGCTGCCCTGCCCATAAAACCACTTGCTGTAATAACTTCAACTTCAACTGTAGGATTCCCCCTGGAATCAAGTATCTCACGTGCATGAACACCTATAATCTGACTCATAACCCTTAATTAATTTCTATATTTCTGGAGATTTTTCTTACTTATCTTTCGTGTCAGCGGATTCTGATCCGTCCTCTTCCCCTGCTTTTGCCTGTTCCTTTTTTTCTTCCTTTTCTTCGTTGGCTTCAGCTTTTGCTTCTTCCTTTACTTCTCCGGCTTCAGCTTTTGCTTCTTCCTTTACTTCTCCGGCTTCAGCTTTTGCTTCTTCTGCTTTTGCTTCCTCCTTTACTTCTCCGGCTTCGGCTTTGGCTTCTTCCTCAGGCTTTTCTTTTATTTCCCCTGCTCCGCTCTCTTCCGGGACCTCACGGGCTCCCACGGTTTCTTCAGCGGCAGCCTTACCGGCTTCGCCCTCTGCTGCCTGTGTCTTTTTCTTACCCGAGCCTCTTCTTCTCCGTGTTGACTTTGTCTTTTTAGCCGTATCTTCCAGCATATTTTCGTTATAGTCAACAAGTTCGATTATACACATCTCTGCATTATCGCCCAGTCGGTTACCCAGCTTAAGTATTCTTGTATATCCACCGGGTCTTTCGACAATTTTGGGTGACACCTCCCTGAACAGTTCGGAAACGGCATATTTATTTTTAAGATAGCTGAACACAACCCTTCTTGAGTGTGTGGTATCATTTTTTGATTTTGTTATCAGGGGTTCCACATATGTACGCAGG
>JAWLFR010000178.1:0-3821 GCA_041685495.1 Bacteroidales bacterium | reverse complement strand
GTCCGGATACAGAAGGCATATTGATATCGAGAAAGATCAGGTCAATTTTCTCCTCATTGATGATATTAAAGGCCTCAATTGCGTTTTTGCAAGCTGCAACTACATTTACGGCCTTTATCTGAGACAGGTGTTTTACCAGGACATCCCTGGCCACAGGCTCATCGTCAACGATTATACAGTTGATATTCTCAGGCATTCTGAACTTTATTTAAGTTATAAATCGAAAGCTGCACTTTATAATTATTACCTTCTGCCTCCTGTTTTAGCTTATAGTTATTGCTGTAATAGAGGTCCAGCCTCTTTCTGATATTCTCTATGCCTATACCGTTTTCATTATATTCTTTATTATCACCTGTAAAGGTATTAATAACCGAGAAATCCAGGCGGTCCTGCTGCAGGCCTGCTCTGACATCAATACTAAGATAACCGTCAACTATGCTTCCGTGCTTGAAAGCATTTTCAATGAAAGGTATAAGTAACATCGGTGCTATTTCTGTATCATTGCTTATTTCATCAAAAACAAAGGTGACCTTAAGAGTATCCTGAAAACGAATTTTTTCGAGTTCAATATACTCCTTTATATGCAGCACCTCTTCTTTAAGGCTGACCGCCGGTTTACTGACCTGGTAAAGAATATAGTCAAGCAGGTTAGATAGCTTGAGGATGATTTCAGGTGTTTGCTCCGATTGTTGCATAGCAAAGCCATAGATAGTATTGAGCGTATTAAACAGGAAATGGGGATGTATCTGTCTTTTAAGGTAATGCAGCTCCTGGTCCTTGAGCTGCAGCCGGGTTGCGAGTATTTTATTCTGCAGCTCCTTATTCCGGGATATCGTGGCAAAATTATTGTTTAGGATACTTATTGAACTGACTACGCCTACCACCAGGTATAAGAGTACCAGGATAAAAAAGAAATTCTTGCTCATCGGGGGCATCAGCTTGATATTAAAATCCAGAATGAAGATGAGGCAGGCGTAGATAATTACTGCAATCATATAAGAGGCAAAAACAAAGGTGTAGAAACTGTACAGTATAAACTGTAAATATTTCCTTTCCATCAGGTATCGCGGTATCAGATAATACACGGTAAAATATGTAACAGCCGCAGCCAGGGGAAGCAGGAAGCTTGAAAACCATACCACGTAAGCCCTGTTATCGGAGTTATAGCTGAAGAAATATACATAGAAGAACCATACAGCTATCCAGAAAAGGACATGTAAAATGACATATCGGATATTTTCAGACCTGCCTTTCAAATTAAAGTATTATTTAATGCTCCGGAGAACCTAATATTACACAAAATACAAATAAGGAATAAAGAATAGCGATGAAATGCAGGATTAATGCTTATTTATGCAGATAGAGGCTTATGGATGCATTTTAACTAGCTGTTAGTGTTATTAAGGACGCTATTATTCATCTTTATCGCAAAAAATATCAGGCCATGGCCCTGTTGTATATATTTGGTTCAGTATTAATCAAAAACCATTATTATGATAAATCAAATAGTTGTTAAACTAAATGAAGGCGGACCGTTTTTTACCTATCCCATGGTAGTGATGCTGATAGTAATAATCGGACTTTTTATTTGGGGCTTGCTTCAAAAGGGGCATAATCAAAAAGTCATATCCCTTCTAATCTCTTTTGGATGGTTTTCGGTGGCCTGGGCTTTCCTTGGGCATACCATAGGCCTTATCACTGCCTTTGACAGTGTGGGAGCAGCCGGGGAACTTGCTCCGAAGTATGTAGCCGGGGGACTGAAGATTGCCCTTATCAACCTGGTTGGCGGATCAATATTATTACTTGTTTCCAGGTTAAGTGTAATCATCCTTATCTGGCTTCAGAAGAAGGAGATGGTATAATGTGTGCTAAAACGTCATCAGAAACGCACTATTTGAAGACGAATAAAAAGCCTTTACCCGTAATAAAGCCCTGCTCCGGGTCCCAGCGGCAGATCCAGCAGTATCCAGCCTATAAGCAGTATTGACCAGAAGATAAAAAAGACAAGGGTATATGGTATCATGGTTGACATCAGGGTACCTATACCGGCTTTCTTATCGTATTTTTCAAAATAGACAATGATAAGTGCAAAGAAGCTCATCATGGGTGATATCATGTTTGTAATACTGTCGCCTATCCTGTATACTACCTGCGACAGTTCAGGGGAGTAGCCCATCAGCATGAACATGGGGATGAATACCGGACCCAGTATGGCCCATTTGGCCGATGCCGAGCCCATAAACATATTTATAAATCCCGAGAGCAGTATAAAAAGTATGACAAGAGGAATAAGCCCCATATCAATACTCTGCAGTCCTTCCGCACCTTTGATGGCTATTAAAAGTCCAAGATTGCTCCATTTAAAAAATGCCACAAACTGTGCTGCGAAGAAAACCAGTACAAGGAAGGCAGCCAGTGTTTTTAAATTATCCACCATGCCCTTAACCACATCGGCATCGTTCCTGAATGTGCCAGTTATAACACCAAAGACTATACCTATTATGGCGGCAACAATGAAAAGAACCGCTATAAAACCCTTGAGCACGGGTGAGGCGAACAGGGAGCCGTCGGGTCCGCGCAGCAGTCCATTCTCAGGTATGAGTCCGGCTGCCAGCACGGCAAATATGGCCAGGGTGACCGCCGTAACCCATTTGAGTCCCTTTTTCTCGGCAGGCGTCAGTTTCTCAAGGGCTTCGGACGGCACATCGCCCCTGTAAGTCCCAAGTTTGGGCTCCACAAAGCGGTGTGTTACCCAGGTGCCTGCCACTGAAAGTATTATCGTTGACACCACCATAAAATAATAATTGGCTGTGGGAAGCACATAATACTCAGGATCGATTATCCTGGCTGCCTCAGTTGAGAGTCCGGCCAGCAGCGGGTCTATGGTACCTATCAGCAGGTTGGCGCTGAAACCGCCTGAGACGCCCGCAAAGGCAGCGGCTATACCAGCTATTGGGTGTCGTCCCACCGAATGAAAGATAATGCCTCCCAGGGGAATTATAAGCACATAGCCCAGGTCGGAAGCTATATTTGATATTATGCCTGCCATTACCACTACGAATGTGAGCATTTTTGCGGGTGACTTTGCCACCAGGAACCTTATGGCCGCGCTTATAAGTCCGCTGCTTTCGGCTATGCCTATGCCCAGCAGTGCTACCATCACTATGCCCAGGGGAGCAAAGCCGGTGTAGTTATCGACCATCTCAAGCAGTATACGGTGCAGTCCGTCTTTTGACAGAAGGTTAACGGTATCCACTGTTTCTCCGGTAGCCGGATGCACTGCATGCCAGTCAAACAGGTGTCCTATAAGTGAAAGTACAAGTACGCTCAGTGCAAGAATGCCAAACAGGCTTGCCGGATGGGGAAGGGCATTACCCCCTCTTTCAATTAACCCGAGGAAACCGGTCTTTTTCCCAGTAATCTCTGCTTTAGCCATAAGATTTTACTTTAACGAAAAGCTTAAAATATGAATAAAGCTGCCAAAATAGGAAAATGATTTATTACGGGCAAGATCTTATGTAAGCGGAACAGAAAAAAGTAAGGGGACTCTGCAGGAAAAAGATTTATAGCGGGCAAAATCTTATGCGACCGGAACAGTAAAAAGTAACGGGACTCTAAATCAGAGTCCCGTTATGATTGCTTATAAGTTGTTATCCCTGAGTTTAAATATACAGGTACCTCTTGATCTTTTTTGTTGGTGTTTTCTGGAAAGGTGCCGGTTGCAGTATGAACTGGTTTATCCGTGAGAACCTGTTGAGGCGCTGGTTGACCTGGTGCTTGAGCTCTGTTATTATCTCTTCTATCCTTTCTTCCACCACCTT
>JAWLFR010000052.1:0-15871 GCA_041685495.1 Bacteroidales bacterium | reverse complement strand
TATGCCAGTGATGAAAATTCTATATGAAGACAACCATATAATAGCTGTTAATAAGAGTGCAGGGGAGCTGGTACAGGGCGATAACACCGGTGATGAAACGCTTTCTGAAAAGGTGAAGAAATATATTGCCGATAAATATAAGAAGCCGGGCGATGTCTTCCTGGGAGTGGTGCACCGTCTTGACAGGCCTGTAAGCGGTGTTATACTGTTTGCGCGTACTTCCAAGGCCCTTGCCAGGCTTAACAGGATGTTTCAGGATAAGCAGGTGACAAAGAAATACCTTGCTGTAATCCGTAACAGGCCGCCTGCAGAAGAAGGCCGGTTAGCCGGCTACCTGAAAAAAAATGAAAAACAGAATAAATCATATTCATATGATAAGCAGGTAAAAGGAAGCAAGGAAGCGAGCCTGTCATACAGGATGATGGGCCGGACCGACAGGTATTATTTACTGGAAATAGACCTTCATACCGGCAGGCACCATCAGATAAGGTGCCAGCTGGCAGATGTTGGCTGCCCTGTTAAGGGGGATCTTAAATATGGCTTTTCAAGATCCAATAATGACGGAGGTATATCTCTGCATGCATGGAAGATAGAGTTTGTTCACCCGGTAAAAAAGGAAAAGCTGGAATTGACAGCAGCTGTCCCGGATAGTGATATATGGCCAAAGGTCAGGGGGCTATTATAAAAATGGCTGCTTTGTAAAAAAACAGCCATTTAAATGAAACTGAAAATATCAGAGATCAGGATGTCATAAACTATTGCATTATTTTCACTGCGTAAGATTTTCCATAATCTTTTAAATTATTAATACCCGAAAACATCATTAGCAGCCTTTTTTATTAAAATAATGCTTCAACAAATGTATAATAATGTTAAGCTGAGTTAGTTAAACTGGGGTTAAAACTGGTTAAGGAAAAGTTAAAATTAAAAATGTATCATATTATAATTATACTTTTGTAGTATGAGGAGATGGAAGTTTATAGGGCTTATATCATTGATGCTTGTATCTCTGCTGGGCATTATAGGAGTGCAGCTGATCTGGATAAATAATGCCGTGGACGTCCGCAATGATTTATTTGACCGTTCAGTATTCAACAGCCTGAGGAGTACGGCAGGTAAAATTGAATCTTCCAGGCAGATGGCCTTTTATGAGAGGATGATGGTTGCCGACTCTCTTTTTCAGTCCAGGGTAGGCGAAATACAGGATATCCCTTCTCCGATAACAGGAAAAGACAGTGGTGGTATCATCCAGAAACCCGGAATAAGGGGGATGGGAGAAAGTTTCTCTTTTCGTATGAGAGATGATGGTAATAATGTCAGTGTGCTGGGTGATTACAGGCAATATATTATAGATGACAGCACTTACAGTGAGTTGCCGCAGGATAGTGTTCCTGACTTTTTAGATAATCCTGCTGATATCGACCAGGACCGTTTGAGGTTGTGGCTTATGAGGAAGTCACGGGATCTTCAGCAAATGGCTGACAGAATGATATCGGAGATTTATGACTGGGAATTTAACTCAAGGGCTAACCGCGATGAAGTATTGTCTGTTCTTTATGATGAGCTTGCAAATTCAGGGATTAAAACATCTTTTGAGTTTGCTGTCATTGAAGATGATAATATTATTGACGGGGTATATGAACCTTCTTCGGAGAAGCAGCTGATAAAAAGCGAATATACGGTTAAGCTCTTTAATGACAGGCTTATACCCCGGGACACTAGACTCTCTGTTATATTCCCGGAACGCAAGAATTACATCCTGTCATCAATGTCTCTTCTGCTTGGCGGCTCCATGTTATTCAGTTTAATAATACTGCTGACCTTTGCACTCAGCATATTCTTTATCATTCGTCAGAAACGAACATCTGAAATGAAGTCAGATTTTATAAATAATATGACCCATGAGTTTAAAACGCCCATAGCAACAATATCACTTGCAGCAGACACGATAAACAATCCCCGTGTGATAAATGATGAAAGCCGTGTGAAACATTTCATAAGTATGATAAAGAAGGAAAATACCAGGATGAACAAGCAGGTTGAGAATATACTTCAGTTATCTTCACTGGACAAGAGTGAGCTTGAGTTTAACTTCTCTGAGACCGATATGCATTCAATAATAAAGAGAGCTATTGATACAATTGAGATACAGGTTGAAGGTCGAAACGGGAATATATTTTTTTATCCCGGTTCGGGTGACCCGGTGGTTTATGGCGACAGGGAGCATCTGACCAACCTGATACATAACCTCCTTGATAATGCGAATAAATACAGTGTGGATGAACCTGAAATAACAGTTACTACAGGCAACAGGGATGGTTATTTCGTGCTGACAGTATCGGATAAGGGCATAGGGATGACAAAGGCCGTGCAGTCAAAAATATTTGAAAGGTTCTACAGGCAGTCGGGTGGCAACGTCCATAATATAAAAGGCTTTGGCCTGGGTCTGAGTTATGTAAAAGCCATTGTAGATGCCCATAAAGGAGATATAAAAGTATTCAGTGAATCCGGAAAAGGCACGACATTTGAAGTGTTTTTGCCACAAAACGATAACCTGCTATGAGTGATTTCTCAAAAATCCTGCTCGTCGAAGATGATCTGAGCTTTGGTTCGGTACTTAAATCTTACCTCGAGATAAATGATTTCAGTGTTGACTGGATTGACGACGGAAAGAATGCCCTTGAAGCCTTCAGAAAAACATCTTATCATTTATGTATACTTGATGTTATGCTGCCCAATATAGACGGCTTCACTATTGCTTCTGAGATACGTGCCATAAATAAAACCATTCCGCTCATTTTTCTCACAGCAAAAAAGCTTAAGAATGACGTGCTTTATGGTTATGGTCTGGGTGCCGATGATTATATAACCAAACCCTTTGATACAGATATATTGCTGGCAAAGATAAAGGCTATAATAAGCAGGAGGGAAGGCACTAAGAGTAAAGGTGGCAAAATAAAAATAGGTAAATATATATTTGACACCAGGTTAAGAACACTGTCACTGGACGATGATATAAAGAAGTTGTCACCAAAGGAAGCTCAACTGCTTGAGATCCTTGCTGAAACACCTAATTCTCTTGTGAGCCGTGAAACTGCTCTAAAGACAATATGGGGCTCTGATGATTATTTTACTGCACGCAGCATGGATGTATATATTACAAAGCTGAGGAAATACCTGTCCGGGGATGCAGGTATATCTATAAAGAACATTCATGGTTCAGGTTTCCAGATGATTATTGGAGATGATGATCAGTAGGAGATGGCAGAACTGCTGAAGTGTAAAGGCAGAAGATTCCTGATACCGTTTATGACCCAGGTGCGTGATGATCCGTGTAAAATTATCCTTATCTGTCTTCCGCTCCGGTCTTCTTCTTCTGCTATTACCTGCCGGCACTTGCCACAGGGGGATACAGGCTCATCTGTCATAGTTCCCTTTCTACGCGCACATATTGCAATGGAGGTGATCACTGACCCCGGGTAATTAGCCCCTGCGCAGGCTATGGCAGCGTGCTCAGCACATATGCCCGAAGGGAATGATGCATTTTCCCTGTTATTGCCGGTGATAATCTCGCCGCTGTCAAGCCTTAAGGCTGCTCCTACAGAGAAATCTGAATAAGGTGAATATGCATTCAGTGATGACTTTCCTGCCTCTTCTATTAAGACCTGCTCCTCTGCAGATAATTCTTCCTTTTCAGTATACTCATTATAGATGAGTTCCATTTTTCTTTTTTTTATCATAGCTAGCATGAATATAGTGCAAAATACTAAAAATTTATTATCAAACCCGGTATGCTGTTAGCCTCTGCAGTATGATTTCTTGAAAACTATATACGAATAGTTAATTACTTCCCGTTTACAGGAAATAAAAATGTATATGCTTTGCTATTTTTGAACCAAATAAGTTTTATGCGTACAGGTCTGTATATATTAGTAATGATTGCTCTGTTATCTTCATGCCATTCATCAAGAAGGGCAGGAACCGTTGTTATGCCCGAACACAAAGAGGCAAGCCTGAAAAATTATATAAATCAGTATTCAGCACTGGCAATGAAAGAGATGAGGAGGACAGGCGTTCCGGCAAGTATCACACTGGCCCAGGGAATAATTGAAAGTGATTATGGCAGGAGCAGGCTTGCACGAGAAGCCAATAATCATTTTGGCATAAAATGTCATAATGGATGGAAAGGAAGAACAATATATCATGATGATGATAAACGCAATGAGTGCTTCAGAAGCTATAATATGGTCAGTGAATCTTACTATGATCATTCGGATTTCCTGAGGCAGGGATCCAGGTACAGATTCCTTTTTGAGCTCCGGCCCGATGATTATAAAGGCTGGGCACGTGGATTAAAAAGCGCCGGATATGCAACAAATCCACGGTATGCACGGATGCTTATTGATATGATAAGTGAAAACAACCTTCATATTTATGATCAGGTTGCTTTAAGCAATAATGATATAGATGATATTTACAGGGGATCAGGTAATGAAATTGTAAATGATAACAGCGAAATTGCAGAAGTCAGTAGTGGAAGCAGACTAAAGGATGATCCCTTTATTATTGAAAAGGAGAACAGGATAAAGGTAAGGAACAGGATTAAATGCGTCAGGGTCAGGGAGAATGATACTTTTGAGAGTCTTATTGAGGAGTTCGATCTTTTAAGATGGGAGCTATACAGGTATAATGAGCTGGATGAGAATGATGAATTGTATGAAGGTCAGATCCTGTACCTTCAGCCAAAAAGAAAAAAGGCAGCCGCAGGTAATGATTTTCATATTCTTAAGGAGAGGGAGACCATGTATGATGTTTCCCAGTTATATGGTATAAAGTTAAAAGCTCTGTACAGGAATAACAGGATGGAGCCAGGTTATGAGCCGCCTGCCGGAACTGAATTATGGTTGCGGAAACTTAAACCGGAAGGTCTTTGACTATTATTGACTGTTTAATATCGAAACCCCTCAGAAATTGTTGGACAGGCATCTTTTTTCTTCCCTCTATCTGTATTTCCTCTATCTCAATAGGCCTTCCGGAAGTGCCTGCCATGAGGTAATCTTTTCCATCGCTTAATAGCTCTCCGGGTTTCAGTCCTGATTGCATGCGTACACGTTTACACCTGCCTATTTTAATTATATAGTCCCGGGAATCTTTTCTCAGTATTGTCCGTGCCCCTGGAAATGGGTATAGTCCGCGTATAAAATTATAAACCTCACTATCGGTCTTTTCCCAGTTGATATAACAGTCTTTACTATATATTTTCGGAGCTTTTTTTAATTCTTCCCCGCCTTTTATCAGGCTATGTTGATCAATGAGCTTTACTTTACCCTTAATAAGTGCTTTTACGGTTTTTATTACCAGCCTGGCACCCTCCTTCATAAGTTTATCATGCAGGTTACCGGCACTGTCATCTGTTGCTATCCTAACCTTTTTTCTGAAGATAATATTCCCCGTATCCAGTTTATCGTCAATCATAAAAGTTGTCACACCCGATATTTTCTCACCGTTAATGATAGCATGATTTATTGGGGCTGCTCCCCTGTACTGAGGTAAGAGGGAGGCATGCAGGTTAAATGTGCCTTTACGTGGGATTTTCCATATCTTTTCAGGTAATTTACGGAAAGCCACAACAACTATTATATCCGGGTTTAGCTTTTTTACCGTTTCAACAAAAGCAGGGTCACTGAGATTATCTGGCTGTAAAAGATTAAGATAATTATCTGCTGCATACCTGGCCACTGCCGGTTGTTGTTTCTTTAACCCGCGACCGGCAGGTCTGTCAGGGGCGCTGACCACTGCCACAACATTATAATTATTCATAAGAAGAGTTCCCAGGCTTGGCACGGCAAACTCCGGTGTTCCCATAAATATTATGCGTGGTGCTGTCATCAGCAGTTGATTGATTATAAAACAAAACTAATAAAAATGAAGTAAAAGCCGGAACCGTCAGAAGCTTAATTATGCTTCTTCCCGGAATGTTTATAACAGCTGATATTATGCCCCATCTTGTCAACTTTCGTCCGGAGATAGAACTCATTATGCGGATTTGGTTCTGTCTCAAGGGGTATCGTTTCAACTATTTTTATGCCATAGCCTTCAAGGCCGGCTCTTTTTACAGGATTATTGGATATCAGTTTAACTTTGCCCAGTCCCAGTTCCCTCATAATATTGGCACCAATACCATAATCCCGCTCATCTTCGCCAAAGCCAAGCTCAATATTTGCTTCTACGGTATCCATACCTTCTTCCTGCAATTTATATGTGCGCATCTTGTTAAACAATCCAATTCCCCTTCCTTCCTGGCTGAGGTATATAACTGCCCCCCTGCCTTCTTTTTCAACCATCTTCATTGCTTCGTGCAGTTGCGGGCCGCAATCGCAGCGAAGGGAACCAAAAATATCACCGGTAAAGCATGAGGAATGCATCCTTACAAGCACAGTGTCTTCCTTATCCCATGTTCCTTTTACAAGTGCAGCATGCTCCAGATCATTGCTCATTTGCCTGAAGGGTATAAAGTCAAAATCTCCGAATTCTGTGGGCAAATGAACTTTGACACCCTTTTCCAGGATACTTTCTTTTTCAAGCCTGTACTTAATAAGATCACGTATAGAGATAATCTTAATATCGAATTTTTCAGCTATTTTTATAAGATCAGGCAACCTTGCCATTGATCCGTCATCATTCATAATCTCCACCAGGGTGCCGCCCGGTCGCAGTCCGGCCAGCCTGGTCAGGTCAACAGCCGCCTCCGTATGCCCGGCTCTCCTCAGAACACCTTTGGACTTTGCTTTGAGAGGGAAAATATGGCCCGGGCGTCCCAGTTGTTCAGGCTTGGTGCGGGGATCAACAAGTGCATTTATAGTAAGACACCTGTCGAATGCAGATATCCCCGTGCTGGTTTTGTTGCTTAACAGATCAACGCTCACGGTAAAAGGGGTTTCATGAGAGGAGGTATTTTTTCCAACCATAAGTTCCAGCTCAAGCTGCTCACATCTTTCCTCCGGCAGAGGAACACATATAAGTCCCCGCCCATGTATGGCCATGAAATTTACTATCTCCGGCGTGGTAAGCTCAGCTGCACATATGAAATCACCTTCGTTCTCCCTGTCCTCATCATCAACCACTATAAGCAATTTGCCGCTGCGTATATCTTCTATTGCTTCATCTATTGCGTGAAAGGGACTCTGGCTTGTTTTATCTTGTGTCATTATGATATGATCCTGTTCCTGTAAAATGTACAGTGCAAAAGTATTATTTGTAAACTAAAATAAAAGGTAAAATTTCAAAAAGCTTATTGTATTTATAATGATTTATATCATGCGATCTGATTTCTTCCATTTAATGTCATGTTTTCCTGTTAAATAACGGCAGGCTCCGGTGAGATTTGAGATATTCATTATAGCAAGGTAATAGGGAAGAAAAATAATTTTCAAGCTAAAATTTGATCGTTTTGTTATATTACCCAGAAGTGCAGTAAGGTAGAATACTACCTGTATGAAAAGTAGTGCAGAATACCAGTCATATCCGATGCCATTTTTTATAACTATGAGTGTGTTTATTACCGGTATGGCGAAGAATGCTGCCGGAACTATAATCCAGCGCAGGAGTTTATGCGAGAAATACTGGAAGGAGTAAAAGCCGTATTTAAAAATATTCAGAAGATCAATGTTTCTGAGGAATATCTGTACGCCTCCTGAAGCTATCCTTACCTTTCGCTTCTTTTCTTCCCTTATGTTCAGTGATGGCTCTTCCAGTGCATAAGCCCCCGGGCAGTAAGTTATCCTGTAACCCTGTTTTATTACCATCACCGAGATATGCAGGTCATCATTAATGATATCACCGGGGATATCTCTGAATAAATTGCTCCGCAGTCCCAGAAGCTCGCCTGCACTACCGACAGTCGTATTAATGTCAGATTCAAGGTTTTTTATAAAAGATTCGTATTTCCAGTAAATTCCTTCACCGGCACAGACGGCATTGCCGGAAGTCACCGCCATTATCCTTTTTTCCCCTGAGACGCAACCAGTGGCTGAATCAGCAAATTCAGCCACCATCAGGTTCAGTGATTCTTTGTTTAGCAGTGTATTGGCATCGGTCATTATGACAAGGGCTGTATTTACTGCCTTCATAGCTTTATTTATTGCCTTGCTCTTGCCAAGTCTTTCCTCCTGATGCAGAATCGTATGGTTTGTGAACTTTTCCAGGTAGGTATTGCTGCCATCATCTGAACCATCGGTAACCCATATTACATTAATTTTATTAGCAGGATATTCAAGAGAATTTATATTTTTAATTTTTCTTTCAATTACATCCATCTCATTATAAGCCGGTATTATAAGGCTGATATACGGCAGGTCCGCACTGGCTTCCGGGCTTATTAAGTCTTCTCTCCTGGATCTTATAAAAGGTTTTAGTACAAGTAATATAAGAGTGTATCCGGCATATGTATAAATAATTATTGCCAGCAGCACCCAGAATGTTGTTTCCAGAATCATTTTAACTGGTTTGAATAAAAATCTACCAGGCCCTTGCCCAGGATGTCATTATTATAGTTTCTTTCTATAAACTTCATTGCGTTAACTGATAAGTTAGCATGTAATGTTTCATCTTCAAGCAGGCGCGATATACATTCAACATAGTTTTCTGCCGAAACGGCTACCAGTAATTCCCTGCCGTCTCTTGCATCAATTCCTTCTATGCCGCTTGTGGTTGTGACTATGGGTATCCCCATAGCCATTGCCTGGATTGCCCTTACCCTTATCCCGCTGCCTGAGAGCAGGGGTATTATCATTATATATCCCCTGTCCATAAAGTCTTCAGCATTACTTACCTCTCCGTGATACTTTATGCCCTTTCGTTTAAATTTTTTCACAAGCCATTCAGGGGCATTACGACCTGATATCAGCAGTGTGAGATCAGGGTATGCAGCATGTATTTTTCCCCACACCTTATTGAGGAACCACTGTATTCCTTCCTGGTTGGGTTTCCAGTCGAGACTGCCAATATAAGCAATGGTGTTTTTATTGCTTTCCGTATTTGTCCTTTTTTTTACAGTACGGGCATATGGATAGATATAATACGGTATATTTATTCCGGCTTTAATAAAATAAGTATTATCCCTGCCTGTCACGGGTATATGAAAATCACATTGCTTAACAGCCTGTAATTCGTATCTTTTCAGTCTGCGTGACAGGATCCGCATATAGTATTTCCTGAAATGGTTTTTCTCGTTTGCTGCAAGCCTGCTCCATATTTCATGTTCAATATTATGTGAGCGGATTGCTATAAGTGCATCTGAGTATTCCCGTATTGTTTTTATATACCCGCTCATATTGAGCCCTTCAAACTGTACAATATCAAAGCTGGATTTTTTAAGTATGGATTTGAGTTTCCTTTTGAATATTGGTGAGTTAAAACGGCTTATGTTATAAGGTAGTTTTGATAGCAGAATATTCAGAATAAGTAATGGTATGTTTATCCCGGCATTGATTCTTACCGGTATGTTATTAAGCTTGTTCCCGTTGATCTTATCCGGAGCGGCTGCTGTGTCATCATGTTTATCTGTTACGGCATATATTACTGAAAGCCCGGCTTTTTGTCCGGCAATACCTTTGATAATTTCCAACACTGCCAGGGCGCCTCCGCTTGTTCCCGGCCATGGTGGTTTGTCACTGATGATCAGAATCTTCATCTGTACTGGATTTTGCCATCCCAATTTTTTTCCAAATATTTTTAAAGAAGTGTGTATAAGTCTCTTTATTCATTATGGCGGCATCAGATGTGGCCTTATAGGTAAGGAAAATACCTGCGGTCATCAATATGACTGTTGACTCCCACATGCCCAGCGGTACGGGCGCGATTCCTTCCTTGGCAACCTTTTCACCGAAGAGTGTGAGGACATACCATATCACAAAGAATAGCACCGCTATCACCATTGGCATTCCAAGTCCCCCCTTACGTATTATAGCTCCAAGGGGTGCTCCAATAAAGAAAAAGATCAGGCAGGCTACAGCAAGAGTGATTTTCCTGTGCCATTCGGCCTTGAATTTCAGTATATGTTTATACTCACTATAGCTTATTTTGCTTTTATCATTGAGGAACTGCATTCCTGATCGTGCCTGGTCAAGTGAATGGGCAATGACTATCTGTTTTTGTGTTACACCAAGCGATTTGTAAAGGCTGTCAACATCAAAGACAATAATTTTATTATTACTTGTATCCTGCTTTTCGTCGTTTCTGTTATAATTTCTTCTGGAATAAACCCTGGATGTTTTATATTCCCTTATATAATTATCCTGCCTGTCCTCCAGCCTTTTGCTGAGCGAGTCTGCAAAATACTGTAACTGTGACATATTCTGCATGGTCTGGTTTGATTTAAAAAGGCTTAGATCAGACCTTTCCAGGTCAAAACCACTGAGTTCAATTATCAATGTCTGTTCGCTGAACTCATCAGATCTGAAAGGGTAACTTTTATTGAGGGCTGACCTTCCTTTTTCCTGAATATCAGTGTAGGAGTGTCCGTTATAGAGGGTGAATATCAGCCCGGACTCATCCGGAGTCATATTCATATACCCGGAATCAGCCATCACCAGTGTTTTGTTTCCATCAACATCCCTGTGGTCATAAATTATCACTTTTTCAAGCTTGTTGGTTTCAGGGTCCTTATTTCCTATCTTTATACTGAACCCCTCTATCCCGTTATAGAAGGTGCCTGCCTGTATATTCAGTTCCGGCCTCTTCATCTGTATGTCATACATCAGTGTCCTGGCCTTCCTGTTTGCATATGGTACTACATTATTGGAGAAGAAAAAGGACGCGATGCTCAATAACAGGACAAAAATGATCAGTGGGCGCATCAGTCTCTGCAGTGATATTCCGGATGATTTTATTGCGGTGAGCTCGAAATTCTCACCCATATTACCAAAGGTCATCAGGGCTGCCAGTAGTATTGCAAGGGGTAATGCATGAGGTACAAATCCCAGAGCAAACTGGAACACCAGTTCACCCAGCACATCCATCTCCAGACCTTTGCCTGCAAGATCGTCGACATACATCCACAGGAACTGAAGTACAAATACAAACAGTACTATGAAAAATGTAAGTATTTGAGGTCCAATAAATGATTTAAGAACCAGCCAGTCTAATTTCTTTATCATATTGCTATGCTACGGCTTCAAAGCTACAAAATAATATCTGCTTTTTTATTATCTGCCTGCGACCAGGCTTGAAAAATTAACGGCATAAATCATGCCTGATTGAAATAATCCCGGTAAAAATACCTGAAAATCATGCCTGGAGGTCGATAAAACTTCTACTTGTAATGTTGACTTATCGCAGTTTATTATGAACCTATAGCCCTTTTAAGCTCGGTGATCTGTGAGTCCCATAAATATATTGCATCTTCCTTTTCCTCTTCTTCCGCAAAATCGGTTATAAGCAGGGCTACATCACCTGTCAGTTCGTCTATCTCAAGCTTAAATTCAAAATACCTTTCGTCTTCGTCATCTGCATTTATCCATTTAAAGCGAACATGTTTATTCTCACGGAACTGCATAAGTTTTGCCCTTTGCTCTGTGCCATCCCATATGAAAATATATTCATCCCCATTAATATGTACATCATCGGCAAACCATTCGGCCAGGCCCTCTGCAGTGCTTAATCTGTTAAACAGTACTTTGGGTGAGCTATTGAGTGTGTATTCCAGTTCAAATTGTGATTTCATTAATTACTTAATTATTTGCGCATAAATATTTTGATCCTCTGCAATATAGAAAAAATAATATAAATAAAAAACCATATTGATATATTGAAAGGATGTATTATATTTGCACCCGCAAATGCCGGTGCGCCGGCTTAATAAGTGTGTACCAACATTATGGCGAGATAGCTCAGATGGTTAGAGCGCAGGATTCATAATCCTGAGGTCCCGGGTTCAATTCCCGGTCTCGCTACAGAGCATAAAGCTCCGGAGAAGCGCTCCGGAGTTTTTTAATCTTAAGCCGGATCAAGCTCGCTTGAAATCCGGCTTAAGATTAAAAAAGTCATAATTTGCGAAGCAAATTGTGAGCTTTATGCTCTGTTAAGCTCCCCCTTTGGGAATCACGAACCGACCGGAGGGCGGTTCGTAATTCCGGAGGATCAAATTGTGAGCTTTATGCCCTCCGCCGTATTACCATGCTTCCTTTCCCCAGGCATTCCATATTAAAGTGATTCCTTTATCTGACTCCGTCCATACCTTGTGTTCCAGGTTGGGCCTAATATTATAGGCTTCATTTTCTTTTATGGCAATGGTATCTTTTCCTATTTTAGCATAACCTGATCCTTTCAGGATAATGAAAGATTGTTCAAAGGGGTCTTTCTCACCTGCTTCGTTCAGCATTTCCCCCTTATTGATATGATACCAGGCACTTCTGAATCCAACTGAGTAGTAAAGACCTATAACATTTCCACCATGAACGGATCTTGAATATTCCTGTTCCAATACAATCTTATTATTAGGGTGGGGGTTAAAAAAATTAATCACAGTAAAATAGGCATAGTTCCAGTTTACCTTGCCTATGGTCATTCCGTTTTGCAGAATAAAGTCAAGGGGTGCCGGTTCATGGATAGAAGCTCTTCCTATTGCCGTCATGGGGCTGAGTTTACCCGTATATATTTTACGGTAGGTCTCCATGTCCGCTGTCATAATGAATTTTGCATCCGGATTTTCTCCCTTGTGGATAGAGTAGCTTCCATCTGAAAAAGTCACATACCAGTGGCTGTTATCATCGTTCAGCCTGAAGTTAAGTGTATCCTGGAAATCATCGTCTACCTTTGTCAGGAAAGATTCTGACCATCCTTTTAACAATTTTTCAAAATCAGAGTTATTAGCTTTTGCACTGGAAATACAAACAGTAAAGGCCAGCACTGAATAGAATAGGGTTTTTCTCATAGGTAAATGGTTTTATTCTTTGATCATTTTTTTATACATATCAACGGCTCTCTCCGCCAGGATGGCTGTTGCATTTACAACAGGCAGGTCAACACTTTCCGGATTATAAGCAAGAGGTATCTCTGTACAACCCAGGACTATCACTTCTGCTCCCCTTCCGGCAAGATGACGGCCTGCAATCGCCAGCAGGTCTTCGTTAAGCTGCGGGTCGGTTTTTGATTTAATACCGTACACTGCTTTCATTACCATGTTCATTTCTATAGAATCTGATGGTGTCAGTACCTCAAAGCCTTTATCCTCCAGTTCCTTATTATAAAGACCTGATTCTATTGTTCCTGTTGTAGCAAGGAGCCCAACTTTTTTTGTACCGGGATATTTTTCGGCTACCTCACTGGCTGTTTCCTTTATCATATGGATAATGGGAATGTCAACGGATTCCTGCATGTAATCATAGAAATAATGTACAGTATTGCAGGGAATTGCAATAAACGATGCTCCCGCTTCTTCAAGCTTTCTAAGGCTGAAACTGAGATATGGTTTTATCTGACTGCCACCGTCGGCGATAGAGGCCATCCTGTCAGGAACCTTAGGGTTGCTGAAGATGATTGCAGGTATATGTTCCTGGTCTGTATCAGCAGGACTTGTTTCCAGAATCTGTCTGTAAAGGTCAGCCGTGGCTTCCGGGCCCATTCCGCCAAAGATGCCCAGAATAATCTTATTACCTTCAGGGATACTTTCAATATCCTTATTACATGATGTTGTAATTGCAATTATCAGGAAAAAACTAATAATTATTCTTGTCATAAATAATTGATTATTGAGTAGTAATTATTTTAAACTCTCTGTCTTATTCAGCACGTTTACCACTGGGGGCATTCACATTTTAACCAGCCACAGGTCTCTTACCCTTGAATTACTTACTTTCATTCCTCTTATATCATCTCCTTCCCTGGTAATGATTATTTTACTCATAAATCCGCTATCCGAGATGAAGAGGTCCTTTTTAAGACTTTCAATCTCAAATTCACCGTGGCGGGTGTGGTATCCGAATAATTTTCCGTTTTTTAGGTAGAACCGGTACTGCGTTTCCAGTTCAGGAGACCAGTACCTTCCTGCTATCTCCCTGAGATATTCTTCAGAAGGTATATATTTTGTGGTTTTTGTTCCTTTATGTGTGCTGCCCTTGCTGATTATTTTGATCCTTTCGGGTGAGCTATCTGTCAGACTTATCTTTATTCCTGCACTCTTATTAAAGAGGACAGTGTCAGAAGCTGTGTACAGCGGGATTTTTCTTCCGCCTGTATACTGGCAGTAAAGACTGTCATTCTCTTCAGTGATATCAAACAGTCTTGTGTCCATGTCTTGTATATCATAAGTGCCCAGGTATTGATCAATAGCACTCAGATCAATTTCTGCCGGTTCATAATCCATCACAGGCTCTTTTTCTTCCGGCTTATCAAAAAGAATGTCACTTATCCTTTTTACTTTACCTGAAATCCCGGAGGATGAGAAATTGGTCAGTATCACAATCTCGGTTTCACTTTCAGGGAATGTGCAGGCAAAGGCCCTGTATCCTCCTATTGAACCGCTGTGTGAAATTGTTTCTTCATCCCTGTATTCATCCAGCCTTACACCAAAGGCATAATTGTTTGCCTCCCCGTTATTTAAAGGATCAAGAGTTAACATCATTGAAAAGGCTTCTTCCCAGTCTTCGGGGGGACTGTGATAATAGCGCATCCATTTCAGGAGGTCGGCTGCAGTGGAATGAATATTGCCGGAACCGGTGTAAGCCCAGTATTCCACCTCCCTTTCAAAACCCTTTCTTAATGAACCCTTATACGAGGTGGCATAATTATGAGCTACCCTGTTGTATTTGTCCTCCAGGTAGGTGTCATACAGGCCCAGGGGGCTTAATATTTCTTTATCAAGCCAGTCAGCAAAATCCTCAGATGTTATCTTCTCAATTATAATAGCAGAAAGAATATAGCCGGTATTACAATACATATATTCCGATCCTGGTTCAAAGTTAAGTTCCTGCTGCCTGGTCATGAACCGAAGCAGGTCATCATTATTTTTCATATCATCACCCCTCCATCCTGCAAGTGACAGCAGGGTGTGAAGACTCCGCAGGCCGCTCGTATGGTGCAGCATATGCCTGAAGGTGATTTTATGGCCTGTATCAGGCAATTCAGGCAGGTAATCCCTTATGTCATCGTCCAGAGACAGTCTCCCTTCAAGATGTAGTTTAACGATGCCCATTGCTGTAAATTGCTTGGAGACAGAGGCAATATTAAACCTGGTGTGGTAACTGTTCGGTACCAGGTATTCCATGCTGGCCAGACCGTATGCTCCTGAGAATACAGGCTTCCCCTTTATGGCAATACCCACAGTTCCACCGGGATGATTGGGACTATTCCACTCAATGAAAAGACTGTCAATTATTTTCAGCTTTTGATCACTGATCTGGCCAGACACCAGGACTGAAAACATAAAAAAGATTAATACTGTAAGGAGCTTCTTTTTCATAGTTAAAGAAATTGATGTTTTAATGTAAAATAACAAAAATATAAGAATAATGGTATTTCCCATTCTACTGTAGCATATTTACTCTCATAGTAGCATATTTACTCTCATAGTAGCATATTTACTCTCCAGCAGTAATATATTTCCTTACCGGGAACAGTATAAAAGCTTAAATTCTTTTCCTGCTGATAATGCTTCAAATAATAAAACTTTAGATGAATATTCAGTTTATAGTTCGGAAATGAAAGAATTTAAAGATTTTGTATAAGGCATATAAACAGCATGTTATAATGTTGGTGTTTCGATAGTGTTGTAAAAATAAACAGGTGTAGTAAAAATAAGCAAAGCTTGTAAAGTGCAGCAAATAAGACTGATCACACCTTTTGTTAAAAGTCACTGTTGTAAAATACAACAATT
>JAWLFR010000177.1:0-3851 GCA_041685495.1 Bacteroidales bacterium | reverse complement strand
TGAACCTTTCCAGCTGGTCAATGGGATCGTTAAGCTCTGAATAGGCGTTACACATCTCCTGGCCGTTGATGATAAGCTCAAAGCGCTCTGTAAGCTCAGAGTTATCGCGGTGCTTCTTTACCAGTGGCGACATCTCAATGGGATAGTCTGTAATAAAGGTCGGCTGTATGAAATGCTTTTCGCATTTCTCCCCGAAAATCTCATCAATAAGCTTGCCCTTGCCCATGCTGGGATCATGCTCTACATTCAGACTGTCACACACCTTGCGGATCTCGTTTTCACTCTTGCCTGAAATATCATAACCGGTATATTCCTTTATGGCATCTGCCATGCTTATCCTGCGATAAGGCTTTTTGTATTCAATTTCCTTATCACCGTATGGAACAAGAGTCTTGCCATGCAGGTCGAGGGCCACCTTCTCAAAAATATCTTCAACAAAATCCATCATCCAGTTATAATCCTTATAGGCCACGTATATCTCCATCATGGTGAATTCCGGATTATGACTGCGGTCCATTCCCTCGTTCCTGAAATCCTTGGCAAACTCGTAAACACCCTCGTAACCGCCCACTATAAGCCTTTTCAGGTACAGCTCATCGGCTATACGCAGGTACAGGTCCATGTCCAGGGTATTATGATGGGTTCTGAACGGACGTGCGGCAGCTCCACCCGGTATAGGCTGCAATACCGGGGTCTCAACCTCAAGATATCCATTTGAATTGAACAGCTCCCTCATAGACTGTATAAGCATGGTGCGCTTACGGAATATTTCCTTGATACGGGGGTTGACAATAAGGTCAACATAGCGCTGACGGTAACGCATTTCGGGATCGGTGAAGGCATCATATACCTTGCCTTCCTTTTCTTTCACAACAGGGAGGGGGCGGATGGATTTGCTGAGTATCTTCATTTCCCTGACATGCACGGTTATCTCACCCATTTTAGTCCTGAAGACAAAGCCTTTGACACCAATGATATCACCAATATCGAGGTGGCGTTTAAATACTATATTGTAGAGGTCTTTGTTTTCACCCGGACAAATATCATCCCTTGTAATATAAAGCTGTATCCGGCCTGCTGAATCCTGTATTTCTGCAAAAGAGGCCTTGCCCATTATGCGGCGGCTCATTATCCTCCCGGCCATCACCACATCCTGGTAATTATTTTCCTTATCGTCAAAGTTTTCCAGTACCTCACCGGATAAAGCATTTGTGCTGAATTCTTCGGCGGGGTATGGGTCAATGCCCAGTTTCCTTATCTCTTCCAGTGACTCCCTTCTTATCTGTTCCTGTTCGCTGAGTTGCATGTTTTCAGTTTATTATAATATCTTATATGCCTGCCGCATGGAGCCTGTATTCATCTATGTTCAGTATTATGCATACAGGTGCCTCTGCGATTATTTTTGCAAAAATACTGAAAATATTAGGTTTATAAAGTTGATCTTGTTTATATGAGAGGTAAAGTTTTAAAAACGGTTATGCAGGATCTGTAAGAGCCGGGACAGGACTTCCCTGCTCCCTGCTTAGTGCCGGTTCCACCCGGACGGCGCTCTGAGCTGCAATCAGCACAGCTTTCAATAGCCGCCGATGCCATCTCAAGGGCCCTGAACGGCTGCCGGAGCCTGTTTATATTTTTGTAAGCCAGCTGTTCCGGAACAGGTTCAAAGCAAGGAATACTAAAAAAATAGTATATCTACGTAAAAAATAGTTGGCAAACTGTAAAAATAGTTTATCTTTGTAAAGAAGTATTTATAAAACCTGGAGATATGGTGCAAAGACTAACAAAGGCTGAAGAGGAAATAATGCTTGTATTGTGGCGTCTGAAGGAGGCAATTGTGCGTGATGTGATAAATAACCTGGCTGATCCTGAAACACCTTATACTACCGTTTCGACAGTGATCAGGATACTTGAGAAAAAAGGCTTTGTAGGGCACAGGGCTGTTGGTACCACACATATCTATTATCCGCTGTTATCAAAAAGGGAATATCTGAAAAATTATCTCGGCGGTATTGTTAAGAATTATTTTGACGGATCATCATCCGGCCTGCTGACATTCTTTGCAAGGGAGTCAGATATTAGTCTAGATCAGCTGAAGGACTTGATCGGTGATGTTGAGAATGAACTTAAAGATGAGAATAATAATGTCTGAAGAAATAATCATCTACCTTTTAAAAGTTTCCCTGGGCCTGGGTATAATAAGCCTGTCTTATTTATTGTTCAGGAATGATGCGGGTCTGAGGATAAAAAGATTTTTCCTCCTGTTTGGCATGATAGCCTGCTGGGTATTCCCTTTATTACATTTTCCGCAGCTGGTTGATTTCAGCAGTGAGGGGGCGGTTGAGGTCGCGACCGCACCGGTGAATGTGCGTTCAGCTATGGTAAGGCCTGTATCGCAGGGACAGGAGGTGGAGGAAGCCTCTTTTAACTGGCTGTTTTTTGCAACTGTAATTTATATCATCGGCATGCTGTTTATACTTTTTCGCAACATAGGCCTTATTAACAGGTGGAGCTTGAGGCGGAAAAATGGTGTAAGTGGCGGTGATAATATTGTTTTCACGGAAGGGGATTATGTTTTTACTCTCTTTTCATGGATATTTTTACCTGAGAAATACAGGAATGATCCCTCTTTTGATTCGATAATACTGCATGAAAAGGCTCATGTGGAGCAGTTGCACTATATTGATCTTATTATAATTGAATTGACAATCCTTTTTACATGGTTCAATCCTTTTACATGGCTTATATCCGGGATGATTAAAGAGAATCATGAGCATCTTGCCGACAGGAAAGTGCTGGCTGGAGGGGTAAACCCGGCTCATTACAGGGCCCAGCTCCTGAATTTTTCCCTCGGGACTACTTATTTCAGGCTGGGTCACCAGTTTAATTATTCATTAACCAAAACAAGATTTAAAATGATGAAAAGAACAGAAAGAAAAAGATCCGGTATGCTGAAATATTTTCTTGTAATCCCGGTCGTTCTAAGCGCCATGGCTGTTTTTACGGGATCTACAGCCAGCGGGCAGAAAACAGAAGTGCAGGGGAGTGTTTATTTCGCCGATACCGGCAGACCCGCACAGGGTGCATCTGTTGTTGTGAGGGGAACCACAAGGGGGACCCTGGTTAACAGTACAGGAATGTTCAGTCTTGATTGTGAAAATGATGAGGTAATAGTTATCTCTTTTGTTGGTTACAGTACCATTAAGATAAAAGCCGGGGATGTGACGGCCAGACCTTTGATGCTGGAAGAAAAATCATATGAACTGGATCTCAAAAAAGTTGAGGCAGAAAAGAATGCGAAAGTAAAAATAGAGGTGCTTGAAAACAAGAGTATTGAATATGCTGACCCGGTCATAGTAGTTGAAGGGAAAGTAGTAGATAATATGGATGAGATTAAGAATGATGATATTGAGAGTGTCACAGTAATAAAGGACAGTTCATCGGAACTGGCAAAGAAATACAATGCCGATGGTGGTCTTATACTGATTGAAATGAAGAAAGGAACGGAAGGCATTAATGAGGAGGAGATATTTATTGTTGTTGAAGATATGGCTCAGTTCCCGGGCGGATTACCTGCACTTAAAGCTTATATATATGAGAATCTTAAGTACCCTGCTAAGGCAATGTCAGAGGGGATAGAAGGTGAGGTTGTAGTAGAGTTTCTGGTAAACACCTCCGGCCGTATTGAAGATATTAAGGTGTCCGGGAGCACATATGAAGGATTTAACGATGCAGCCATGGATGTGTTCAGGAATATGCCCGCATGGGAGCCCGGTAAACAAAGGGGAATGCCCGTAAAGGTTAAATTACATGTTCCTGTTGAGTTTAAGCTTGACAGGGAATGATCCTGGATA
>JAWLFR010000051.1:0-15895 GCA_041685495.1 Bacteroidales bacterium | reverse complement strand
AAATATTTATCAAAGCCTGAAACCATAAGCAGCTGCTTGAATGTCTGGGGCGACTGCGGCAGGGCATAAAATTCACCCGGATGCATACGCGAAGGAACAACAAAGTCGCGCGCTCCCTCGGGTGTTGATTTAATAAGCACCGGTGTCTCTATCTCAATAAAACCCTGTGAATCGAGGTAACTCCTTACCTCCCTGGCAAGCCTGTGCCGGTGTAATATATTCTGCTTAACAGGCTCCCGCCTGAGATCAAGGTAACGGTACTTCATCCTCAGCTCATCTCCACCATCGGTATCTTTCTCAAGAGTAAAGGGAGGAGTAATGCTCTTATTCAATATCCTTAGTTTATCAACAATAATTTCCACATCCCCGGTAGGCATGGCAGGATTCTTATTGCTCCTTTCCTCAACAACACCTTCCGCGCTGATGACATATTCCCTGCCCAGTGCCCTGGCTTCAACGCATAAGCGGGAATCTGTTTCCATATTGAAAACCAGCTGTGTTTTACCATACCTGTCGCGCAGATCAATAAAGGTCATACCTCCCAGGTCGCGCGACTTATGGACCCACCCGCTTAATATTACCTTTTTGCCCTTATCGGACAGGTTTAATTCTCCGCAATTGTGTGTTCTGTACATAATGAAGCTTATAATTTTGAACAAAAATAATTAAAACATCATAACACTGAAACGAAATGAAGCGGTCTGCAATATATTTCTGTTTTTAGTACTTTTACCAAAAGTTTATTTTAAGGCAGATGGCTATGGACTTACCTGATGACTTTTTTATGAAGGCTGCATTGACGGAAGCCGTGACTGCAAGGGACAGGGGGGAGATACCCGTAGGTGCAGTTGTGGTGTGTAATAATATGATAATTGCCCGTGCCCATAACCTGACCGAAACGCTTAATGACCCTACGGCCCATGCCGAGATGCAGGCCATAACGGCAGCCTGCGCACACCTTGGAGGCAAGTACCTGGACAAATGCAGCCTGTATGTCACCCTTGAACCCTGCGCCATGTGCGCCGGTGCATTATTCTGGAGCCGGACAGGGAAACTGGTTTACGGAGCAGCTGATGAGAAAAGAGGTTACACAGTCGCCGGGAAAAACATACTACATAAAAAAACAAGGGTGCTGCCTTCTGTTATGGAAAGTGAATGCAGCAATATACTGAAGGATTTTTTCAAAACAAAAAGGTGAGATTTAAGGGGTGATAATAATTGAAGTCTGAAAAAATTAATTTAGGTTTGTAAAAAAATCCCCACTATGACATTTGACAACAGCAAAACCATTATAAGACTCAGGCTCAGGCTGTTTATCGCCACCCTTGTCATGCTGGTCTATGTCTTTGTGGTATACTACGGCAAGCAGTTACGCTTTCCCGTATTCGGGATAGAGGAATCACTTGCTACCTTTGTACTGACCACAGCTTACCTGTTGCTGGCATTTTTGCCGCTGTTACTTAAGTATAAATATATTTATTTTTCTGATGATGGCACAAGCATAATTTTCAGGTATTACTCGGTTGGCCTTTTCAGCGGAAACAAGAATTCGGTGGAAATACCAAAGGAAGAGTTTGCAGGTTACAGGATCAAAAAACCATTTCCCGGACTGGTAATCTCAATAATCCTGTACCGCAGGATGAGAAATAAGGTAGCAAGCTACTCACCTGTATATATATCTTCATTATCAAAATCAGAAATCAATAAAATAAAGAAAGACCTTAATAAATATAATCATGAGCAGTAATATCAGGCTTATGAGTTTAATCATTTTTTAACATCTTTTATAAGTACAAATTTGTAATCAAATGAACTCTTTATAAATAATTAAATCTTTAATAATAATGAACGTAGATATTATAATAAACAACCTCGAAAAAAAGCATCCCGGCGAGGTTGAATACCTTCAGGCTGTCAGGGAAGTTCTCGAATCAATCGAAGAAGTCTACACAGAAAATCCGCATTTTGAATCAGCCAATATCATTGAGAGGCTGATTGAGCCCGACAGGGTATTAACATTCAAGGTGCCCTGGGTGGATGACGATGGAAATGTACATGTTAATATTGGATACCGCGTACAATTCAATAATGCAATAGGTCCCTATAAAGGCGGTTTGCGTTTTCACCCCAGTGTGAACCTCAGTATCCTTAAATTCCTGGGCTTTGAGCAGATATTCAAAAACTCACTTACCTCACTTCCTATGGGAGGCGGTAAAGGTGGATCAGACTTCAACCCCAAGGGTAAGTCAGACGGAGAAATAATGAGGTTCTGTCAGTCATACATGCTGGAGCTTTGGCACTTCATAGGCCCTGATACCGATGTGCCGGCAGGCGATATAGGTGTAGGCAGTCGCGAGGTAGGTTTTCTCTTTGGTATGTACAAGAAACTGAAGCGCGAACATACGGGAGTATTCACCGGAAAAGGCATCAACTGGGGAGGATCTCTTATCCGTCCTGAAGCAACAGGCTTTGGCTGCGTATACTTTGCCAAGGAGATGCTGGCCACCCGTGGTGAATCATTTGCAGGCAAAACAGTGGCTATATCAGGCTTCGGCAATGTAGCCTGGGGAGCCGTTCAAAAAGTAAATGAACTGGGCGGCAAGGTGGTTACTCTCTCCGGTCCCGATGGCTACGTCTATGACCCGGATGGCATAACAGCCGACAAGGTAGATTATATGCTGGAGCTAAGGGCATCCAATGAAGATATAGTAAAACCCTATTCATACGAATACGAATCAGCACAGTTCCACGACGGCAAACGTCCATGGGAGGTTAAAGTGGATATCGCCCTTCCCTGTGCCACGCAGAACGAACTTGATGGGAAAGATGCACAGGAACTGGTAAACAACGGTTGTATATGTGTATGCGAAGGAGCAAATATGCCCTCTACGCCTGAGGCTATTGAAATATTACAGAAAAACAATATACTCTTTGCCCCGGGTAAAGCTGCCAATGCAGGCGGGGTAGCAACATCCGGACTCGAAATGTCACAAAACTCGATGAAGCTTCACTGGAGGCGCAATGAGGTTGATGACAGGCTGCATGAAATAATGATCAATATCCATGAGGCCTGTGTAAGGCACGGTAAAACGGAAAATGACTATATTGATTATGTAAGAGGAGCAAATATTGCAGGCTTCCTGAAAGTTGCAAATTCAATGCTGGACCTTGGTGTTTATTAAATACACTCCATAGTTACGTTTGAAGGCTGTCCGGTGCGGGCAGCCTTTTTTTATATCCTTTTTTGCTTTCAGTGGATATGATAAATTAAAGCATTTATTATTATCTTTGGTATAATGTCTCGTGCTGAAACAAAAACGGATAAGGAGCTGATTTGCACCATTGCCCTTGGCATGGTACCGGCCGTTGGCGACATTAACGCCAGGAAGCTGATCAGGCATATGGGTTCAGCCTCAGCGGTTTTTAATGAGTCGCGCAAAAACCTTATGCTTATCCCGGGCATTGGAAAGACCATAGCCTCACACCTGGGATCAAAAACCTTTATAGATAAAGCATCAAAAGAACTTGATTATATACACAAGCATGATATAAAGATCAAATGTTATGATGATAAGGACTATCCCCGTCGACTGAAGGAATGTCCTGATGCCCCCTTAATCATATACCATAAAGGAAATGCCACCCTCAATGAAGAAAGAATTATCAGCATTGTGGGTACCAGGAATATAACAGGGAGGGGGAAAGATATCTGCAAATCACTGGTTTCAGAGCTGGCGGAGGAATATCCTGATCTTGTAATAGTGAGCGGTCTGGCCTATGGTGTGGATATTACTGCCCATAAAGCGGCTCTGAAGGAAAACCTTAAAACAATTGCCGTTCTCGGTCATGGGTTCAGAACCCTGTACCCTTCAGTGCACCTGCCGGCAGCAAAAGAGATACTAAAACATGGAGCACTGGTAACAGATTTCCCCTCATACGAAGCACCGGAGAGGAATAATTTTCTTAAAAGGAACAGGATAATTGCAGGTCTGTCAGATGCCACCCTTATAATTGAATCAGGAAGAAAAGGAGGCGCCATGGTAACAGCAGATATAGCAATGTCATATAACAGGGAAGTAATGGCGGTGCCGGGATTCCCCGGCGAGCGCTATTCAGAAGGCTGCAACCTGCTGATAAAATCAAACAAGGCAGCACTCATCGAGTCAGCCCGCGACATATTCTATAGCCTTAACTGGCCGGTTAAAAAGGAACGAAGCATACAAAAAAAACTGTTTGATGATGATCTCAGTCCGCTCGAAGAAAAAATATTCAGCCTCTTCAGCGAAGCCCAAGAATTATCACCGGATGATATAAGCCGGGGCATGGGCAGGCCTGTACATCACCTTTCATCAGCATTACTTAAACTTGAATTCTCAGGACTGATCACCAGTATGCCGGGAAATATTTACAGGAAAAATATCTGAACCGGCTGCAGAAAAATACTTATGACAAATATCATATAGCTTAATATGTTATGCAACACAACTGCATGGCTCAAGCTCCCTGCTCTTCGCAATCCCGGTAATTAAATTAAAATAAAAACGACCATTATTTTCAAAGTTAACAGATACATAGGGCTCATTTATAAATGAAATTTATATTTTTATTCCCGTTAATAAAAAATTAAAAAAAAACAATGACTATGGACCCAAGAGCTGAAAAATTCATGGCGGCAATCAAAGCCAAAAACCCGGGTGAAAATGAGTTTCACCAGGCTGTACAGGAAGTTGCCGAATCACTTATCCCTTTCATCGAAGAGAATCCAAAGTACAAGCACGCAAAGATCCTTGAAAGAATTGCCGAGCCCGAAAGGGTTATACTTTTCAGGGTGCCCTGGCTGGATGATAAGGGCGAGATACAGATCAACAAGGCATACCGTGTTGAAATGAACAGCGCTATCGGCCCCTATAAGGGAGGCCTCAGGTTTCACCCTACCGTAAACCTGGGCATACTCAAGTTCCTTGCCTTTGAACAGGTTCTCAAAAACAGTCTCACAACACTTCCCATGGGAGGCGGTAAAGGAGGCTCTGATTTTGACCCCAAGGGTAAATCCGATAATGAAGTAATGAGATTCTGCCAGAGCTTTATGACCGAGCTGTCTCGTCATATAGGTCCAAATACAGATGTTCCGGCAGGCGATATAGGCGTGGGCGGACGTGAAATTGGCTACCTCTTTGGCCAGTATAAAAGACTGAGAAATGAATTCACAGGTGTGCTTACAGGCAAAGGCCTGGACTGGGGTGGATCGGTTATCCGTCCTGAAGCCACAGGCTACGGCGCAACATACTTTGCACAGAATATGCTGGAAACAAGGGGCGACAGCCTGAAAGACAAGGTAGTTGTTATTTCTGGTTCAGGTAATGTGGCCCAGTTTGCTACCGAAAAAGTGACTGAGCTGGGAGGAAAAGTAGTAACGCTATCCGATTCCGCCGGTTATATATACGACCCGGCTGGAATAGATAAAGAAAAGCTGGCATATGTAATGGAACTGAAGAACATTAAGCGCGGGAGGATAAAGGAATATGCTGAAAAGTACGGTGTTGAATATTTTGAGGGCAAGAGACCATGGGACATTAAATGTGATGTTGCAATGCCAAATGCAACAGAGAATGAGATAAATGAAGAGGATGCCAAAACTCTTATAAAGAATGGATGTTACTGCATCTCAGAGGGAGCAAATATGCCATCATCACCAGAAGCTATCAATGCTTACCTTGAAGCAGGTATACTTTACGGTCCGGGTAAGGCAGCCAACGCAGGAGGTGTGGCTGTATCCGGACTGGAAATGACGCAAAACTCAATGCGCCTGTCATGGTCGCGCGAAGAAGTTGATAATAAACTACAGAGCATAATGAAAGATATCCATGATGCATGTGTTAAGCACGGCAAGCAGGATGACGGCTTTATCAATTATGTTAACGGGGCCAATATCGGCGGATTCATTAAGGTGGCAGATGCAATGCTCGCACAGGGAGTAGTGTAAACACTAACAGAAGAAGATAATCTTAGCTGAGATAAGCTTAAAACCGATGGCCGGTGATAATGATGATGACCGCTGGCAGGATTATCTCCCCCTGGATGAGTTTTAAAAAGATGGCCGGTAATGATGATTGATGGTTATCAGCGTTATCAGCAGCATGATCACATTTTAAAGGGACATTTATTTGTCCCTTTTTTTTTGTTTCATACTTTTGCAAGCATATATTATATACGAAAATATGCAGCTAATAGACAGCCATACCCACCTTTACCTGCCTGAATTTGATGACGACAGGGAGGCGGTTATCAGCAGGGCCCTGGATAAGGATGTTGCAAAAATGCTGCTGCCGAATATCAACATGGAATCACTGGAGCAGGTGATAAAAATGTCAGATGACTACCCGGGTATTTGCTATCCTATGACAGGTATACATCCAACAAGCATCAGGGAAGATTACATGCAGCAGCTGAAGGCTGTCACTGATAATATTAAGAAACACAATTTCATAGCCATAGGAGAGATAGGCATTGACCTGTACTGGGATAAATCATTTATAAAAGAACAGGAAACAGCATTCAGGGAACAGCTGAGAATAGCTAAAAAAGAGAAGCTGCCCGTAGTAATACATTCCCGTGAAAGTATTGAAGAGATAATCAATATTCTGGATGATGAGGGGACAGACGGCCTGGAGGGAGTATTTCACTCCTTTACCGGCAATATTGAACAGGCCCGTGAAGTTATTAAAAGGGGTTTTTTTATCGGCGTGGGAGGAATAGTGACATTTAAAAATTCCGGACTCGACAAAATAATCGAATCCCTTGAACTTGAAAACATCATTCTTGAAACGGACTCTCCTTACCTGGCTCCCGTACCGATGAGGGGGAAACGCAATGAGAGCTCCTACCTTCTCCATATAGCGGAAAAACTGGCTGAAATAAAAAAGCTTCCTCTAAAGGAAATTGCGAAGGTGACTACGGCCAACAGCATAAATCTATTTAAATTACAGTAAGGTAAATAATTGGAAAATCTTAGTAAAATACTTATTATATATACAGGCGGAACAATAGGCATGGTCCATGATCTCTCCTCAGGGATGCTTGTACCATTCAATTTTGATAATATCCTCAGACATGTACCCGAGCTTGAACGCTTTGACTGTGTGATCGACTCTGTTACATGTGATCCCCTTATTGACTCCTCGGATGTTAAGCCGGAGGCATGGCAGAAAATGGCAGGGATAATTGAGCAAAATTATTATGAGTATGATGGCTTTGTCATACTTCATGGCACAGACACCATGGCTTTCTCTGCATCTGCCATCAGTTTTATGCTGGAAAATATTGAAAAGCCTGTGATCTTTACAGGCTCACAGCTACCGATAGGTATGATAAGGACAGACGGCCGGGAGAATCTTTTAAGCGCAGTTGAAATAGCTGCTTCAAAACATAAAAACAGTCCGACAGTACCGGAAGTATGTATATATTTCGAAAATCACCTCAGGAGGGCCAACCGCACAACCAAATTCAGTGCCGAGCACTTTAATGCTTTCGACTCCCCTGATTATCCGCCCCTGGCAAGGACGGGAATAAACATACAGTATAACCATAAGATTATACATAAAGCTACAGTACGGAAGGAGTTCAGGGCACATAAAGAACTGGATCACAGCATATCAGTACTCAAGCTTTTCCCAGGCATAAACCGGGAAACAGTGCATCGTTTCTTTAAGCCACCGGCTACAAAAGCAGTAATAATGGAATCGTATGGTACGGGTAACGGTCCTACTGAAAGCTGGTATATAAAAGAAATAAGCGACTATATTTCAAAAGGAGGAATAGTACTGAACATCACACAATGTCATTCAGGATCTGTTGATATGAGCCTGTACGAAACAAGCCGCCAGCTGGTTAAGGCAGGCGTTACCGGGGGCGGCGATATGACAACTGAAGCGGCAGTGGGCAAGTTAATGTACCTTATGGGCAAATATAATGATGCCGAGTCGGTTAAATCTCTTCTAAATAAGAACCTCAGGGGAGAAATAACTGTATAGCATATTTTTTTTAAAATATTTTTTCGTACTTTGTGCCGCCTGAAATTCTTTGAAAATTTAACAGATCCCCCGGGGGTGACCAAATAAGGAGAGGTGCAGGAGTGGCTTATCTGGCACGCCTGGAAAGCGTGTGTACCCCAAAAGGGTACCGAGGGTTCGAATCCCTCTCTCTCCGCAAAAAAGGAGAAGAACGGAGGTTTTACAGTAAAATGTAAAATGCGGAGCGGGGTTCGAACCGAGCCTGAAAGGCGAGCTCACGAAGAACCGAAGGTTCTGAGTAATCCCTCTCTCTCCGCGAAAGTTCTTTGAGAAGCAAGGGTAAAAAGGAGTAAAAGAGCGGAAAGGGTGAAAGGACAGGAGTAAGAATGATCCCGAAGAGATAACATTTTAATTAATCAACAGATAAAAAATAGGGCCAAAAGCAGATAAAATATGTTTTTAAGGCTTGTAAAAGAAAGAATTTTATAAATTTGCTGAATATTATTATACTTTAATAACTAAAATTACGAACAAACCATGAAAAAACTATTTGCATTTGTAGCTGTGTTTGGGATGCTTTTTATCGGGGCATCAGTTAATGCTTTTGCTCAGGATGAGCCACAAGACACAACTGCTGTTGAGCAAGTTGCAGAAGAGACTCCGGAAATGGCGGAGCAGGAAATGGATACACAGGCTGAAGCTGAGACTGAGGACCTGGAACTCCATAAGCAGATCAAGATCAAATTTGTTGAGGGTGGTGCCCAGTTTATGGGAGCTGTCTTGCTTACGCTTATTCTCGGTCTTGCAATAGCTATTGAAAGGATTATTTATCTGAACCTTGCTACAACAAATACAGACAAGTTACTTAAAAAGATTGAAGAAGCCCTCGAAAGCGGAGGAGTGGAAGAAGCAAAAGAAGTATGCCGTAATACACGCGGACCGGTTGCCAGTATTTTCTACCAGGGCCTTGACAGGGCTGATGAAGGAGTGGAAATGGCTGAGAAATCAATTATATCATATGGTGGCGTACAGATGGGCCTCCTTGAGAAAAACCTCTCATGGATATCCCTGTTTATTGCTATTGCCCCTATGCTTGGTTTTATGGGTACCGTTATCGGTATGATCTCAGCTTTCGATAGTATCGAGCAGGCGGGTAATGTTTCTGCAGGCCTAGTGGCCGGTGGTATTAAGATCGCTCTTATTACTACTGTATCAGGTCTTATCGTTGCTGTTATCCTCCAGGTTTTCTACAACACTATCCTCTCAAAGATCGATAGTCTGACAAACCAGATGGAAGATGCCTCAATATCACTTATTGACATGCTTGTTAAGCATAACCTTAAAAAGTAAATAAACTATGTCTAATATAAAAAGCAGAATCATTCAGATAATCCTCTGGCTGCTGATGGCTGTCACCGTAGTCTTTGCCATAATGTTCTACTTTGGCAATGTGAAGGAAGGCACCCTGGGAACAAGGCTGGAGGAACCGGTTGTTACAAAACCATTCCTTACATATGCATATATTCTTTTCTTTGCTGCTGCCGGGATACAGGTAATATTCTCAATAATTAATATTATCATCAATCCCAAAGGCATCAAAAAAGGGATTATATCTCTTCTTGTAACAGCCGTAGTCGTCGTAATAGCCTATCTTATGGCTGACGACACAGTGTTGCACATGCCTCACTACTCGGGTGGAGGTAATGTTCCTTCAACCCTGAAATTAGTTGGTACAGGATTGTATACTGCTTATTTTCTTGTAGGCCTCGCATTTCTGGCCATATTATGGTCATCTGTTTCGAGGATTTTTAAGTAGTATTTAATAAAATCCCCACGTGGGAATAAAATAATTTAATTATGGCAAGAAGGGAAGTACCGGACATAAATGCTGGCTCAATGGCGGATATAGCATTCCTCCTGCTTATCTTTTTCCTGGTAACAACTACCATGGCTTCAGATACAGGACTGATGCGAAAACTACCGCCCATACAGGATCCGGATGAACAACAAGATGATGACCAGCAGATCCGCGAGAGAAATATTCTCGTTGTTAAGGTAAATAAGGATAACATGCTTCTTGTAGGAGGTGAAATAATCAGCATCGATGAACTCAGGGATATTACGAAAGAATTTATTGTTAATCCCAACGATGCCGAAGATCTACCGGAAAAAGTAGAGAAGAATATACCTTTTTTCGGACAGGTTCGGGTTGCCAAACAGGCTGTGATATCATTGCAGAATGACTATGGTACAAAATATGGTGTCTATATAGCAGTGCAAAATGAATTGCTGGCAGCAAGACATGAGGTAAGAAATGACCTGGCTATAGAAAGATGGGGTATTCCGTATGATGACCTTGACGAAGACCGAACAGATGCAGTAGACGATTATTATAACGCACCTATTTCAGAAGCAGAACCTAAACAGATTGGAGGAGAGTAATATGAGTAAATTCAAAAGAAGTACGGGAAAAGCCGGTGTTGGTAAAATAAATACCGCTTCACTGCCTGATATTGTATTTATGCTCCTGTTCTTTTTCATGACGGTTACGGTTATGAGGGAAGTGGAACTGAAAATACAGGTTACCCTGCCTGATGCTACCCAGGGTAAGAAACTGGAGAAAAAATCGCTGGCCAGCTTCGTCTATATAGGCGAGCCATTGCCAAATCTGCGGGCTACCTTCGGTTCAGAACCAAAAATCCAGCTCAACGATTCCTTTAAGGAAGTAGATGATATACAGGATTTTATAGTTCAGGAGAGAGAGACGATGGACGAGTCGGATCAGTCAAAAATGCTTGTGTCTCTTAAAATTGATGAGGATACAAGAATGCAGATCGTATCAGAAGTAAAGCAGGCTTTACGGAGGGCAAACGCCCTGAAGATCATGTATGCAAATACACCGGTGGAAGAAATCAACAGGCTTGACTGATCTGTAAATAGCATATAAAAGCCCTGGTCCTTAAAAGCCGGGGCTTTTTTGTCTGTATACATGGTTATACACGATAAAATACCACAACCACTTAACTTTAATCCCCTTAAACACCACCTGGGATATATACGGTCATTTACATCCCGGTGCTCCCTGCTGGACGAAAACAGGATCATTTCAGATATCATACCCCTTCTGAAGCATATCGGCACCTCGGTGGCAGATATATATACCGGTAACCTGGGCCCTGAAAAAATAAGCGGTGAAATACTTCTTATCATGCAAAAAAATAATTTGCATGATAAAGATGCATTTAACAGCTGGATCAGCCGCTCAAAAACCGGATACAGGAAATCTATATTATCCGACTCATCAGCATGGATATTGAAATACCTTGATAATAACCCCAGGTACCTCCATTTTTTCCCTGGAAGGAATATTGAAAAAACTGTCAGAAGCAGGGGCAACTCACTTAAAACAGCAATACTTTTTGATATACTCTACGATAAGGGAGTTATATTACTTGCCGACCTTAATGATGTAAGGAGGATGCTTGCACTGTCGCCTGTAAGAAACATTGAAGCTGCCTCAGGTATTATTTCAGATATAAGATTGCTTCAATCAGCAAACAACTCTAAGTGACAGACGGCTGTCAGCCAGGCCAGCTTATGCCGGAACATAGAATATCCCCCTCTCCTGTCGTACACTGCTGATCCTGTTTTCAGACTCAAGCACATCAAGGTACTTATTTACCTCGCTCACATGCATGCCCAGGGTATCACTCAGATCATCCAGAGTACATGGGCGCCTTGAGATCATTCCCATAATAGCTTCCTCGGCATCCCTGCGGTATGTCTGTTGCTCCTTCCTGACAGGTGCAGCAGCAATGATTTCAACACCCGGCAAACCCCAGTAATCAACAATCTTTTCCAGCTCTTCTGCTGATGCCGGCTTAAGGTCGCTGACCGTGCCCGGACGATCAAGAGTATTCAGCTGCACAGTATCGGGTGCTATCCTGATAATTGCCTTTTTAAGTTCATCCAGCTCTTCTCTGTGGTCATTATATCCGGGCAGAATAAAAATCTCAAGTTTAATAATGCCCCGGTATTCACTGCTGAAATCTATTAGTCCCCGGATATACCTCTCAATATCCAGATCGACGGCCGGCCTGTTAATATTGCCAAAAGTTCTGGCTGTTGCCGCATCAAGGGATGGCAGCACCATATCGGCTCCCATAAGCTCTTCCCTTACCTTACTGTCCCATAATAATGTTCCGTTTGTAAGAACAGCAATGGGAATCTCCGGTTTCAACTGTCTGATAAAAGACATCACATCTCCAAGTCTGCTGTTAAGTGTGGGCTCCCCGGAGCCGGAAAAAGTGATATAGTCAGGTTCAGGATTATTTTCGAAAAAATGCCTCAACTCTTTTGTAATAGTAAGATAAGGAACATATTCCATCCTCTCTGTGGTCAGCTTACTTGTCTTACCAACCTCGCAGTATACACAATCAAGTGAGCATACCTTGCGGGGTACCAGGTCTACCCCCAGCGACATCCCCAGTCGCCGCGAAGGCACAGGTCCGAATAAATATTTATACATTATGAGTCTATTTTTCTGTCAAGGCATATACAGAGCTGCTGCTTTCTGCATTAAGCCAGTGATTCCGGGGGGACTCGAACCCCCAACCAACAGAACCGGAATCTGTCATTCTATCCAATTGAACTACGGAACCATATGATATTACAAAAGTAACTCCTGATACTGATATTTCAAAGAGAGTGCTGCATAATGATTATTGATAAGTTTTTCATAATTTCGCAAACCATAATAATAATCATAATCCAAGGGCAGAGATGGAATATAAGTTCAGGGAAATAGAAAAGAAATGGCAAAAATACTGGGAAGAGAATAAGACCTTTAAAACCTATGATAACAGCGACAGGTCAAAAAAATATTATATCCTTGATATGTTCCCCTACCCCTCCGGATCGGGATTGCATGTGGGACACCCTGAAGGCTATACTGCCAGTGATATCATAGCCAGGTATAAGAGGATGAAAGGATTTAATGTACTTCACCCCATGGGCTGGGATGCCTTTGGCCTGCCTGCCGAACAGTATGCCATGCAAACAGGTACCCATCCTGCGGTTATTACCAATAAAAACTGTGACACCTTCAGGCGCCAGATACAAGAGATAGGTCTCAGTTATGACTGGGACAGGGAGATAAACACCACCGATCCTCAGTATTATAAATGGACACAGTGGATCTTTATACAGCTATATAATACATGGTTCGACCATAAACAGCAAAAAGGACGACCCGTACATGAGCTGGAAATACCGGATCACATAAGGGAAAAAGGAGAAGAAGCTGTACGCAGCTATACGGACAGCAAAAGGCTTGCTTATTATGATGATGCGCTTGTATGGTGGTGCCCGGACTGCAAAATTGTTTGTGCCAATGAGGAAGTGCTGACCGATGGCTCCCATGAGAAATGCGGCAACAGTGTCACAAAAATGGATCTTAAGCAATGGATGTTGCGTATACCCCATTACGCGGAAAGGCTGCTGAAAGGACTTGACGGACTTGACTGGCCCGGAGGTATCAAAGACCAGCAGCGTAACTGGATAGGCAAGTCCACCGGCGCGGAAGTGGTTTTTCATCTTGAGAAACAGGATGCTACAATTCCCGTTTTCACCACCAGGCCTGATACTCTCTTCGGTGCCACCTATATGGTTCTTGCACCTGAACACGAGCTTAGCAGGAAACTGGCCGTAAAAGAGAAAGAGCAGGAGGTAAATGAATATATTAAAGAGGCCGCCCTTAAGTCCGATCTTGACCGCACTGACCTGTCAAAGAATAAAACAGGTGTGTTTACCGGCTCTTATGCAATAAACCCGGTCAATAACAGGAAAATACCGGTATGGATAGCAGACTATGTACTTACCGGCTACGGTACGGGAGCCATAATGGCGGTTCCTGCACATGATGAAAGAGATTTTGAGTTTGCAAAAAAATTCGGGCTGCCTGTTGAATGCATCATGAAACCTGATACCGCAGATGAAGAGCTTAAGACGAAAATATTAAACGGTGATGCCTGCTGGTCCGAAGATGGTGTTTATATCAGATCATCTGACCCGGTAACGGGACTGGATATTAACGGACTCGGCAAGGATGAAGGTATAAAGCTTACTATTGACTGGCTGGAATCAAAAAACCTGGGACAGGCAAAAATCAATTATAAGCTGCGCGACTGGCTATTCAGCAGGCAGAGGTACTGGGGTGAGCCCTTCCCGGTTATCCACTGGGAAGATGGTACCATCAGCCTCCTTGACGAGTCTGAATTACCCCTGATACTGCCGGCGCTTGATAAATATGAACCGGGTGAAAACGGTGAATCACCTCTTGCCAATGCCACTGAATGGCTTACCGTAGAAGGAAAGAATGGCATGAGAGGCAGAAGGGAAACGAATACTATGCCCCAGTGGGCAGGTTCATGCTGGTACTACCTGAGGTTTATAGACCCCGGTAATGACAGCGAACTGGTAAACAGTGAAAAGGAAAAATACTGGATGCCTGTAGACCTGTATATAGGAGGGGCAGAGCATGCAGTACTGCACCTGCTCTACAGCCGCTTCTGGCATAAGGTGCTTTATGACCTGGGATATGTCTCGCATGATGAGCCATACAGGAAACTGTTTAACCAGGGTATGATACTGGCTTTTGCCTATGAGACCGAAACAGGAGCAAAAGTACCTGCTGACCTGGTGGAGGAAAAGGACGGAAAATATTTCCACCGTGAAAATGGCGGGGAGCTTAAGCAGATAGTAGCGAAGATGTCCAAGTCACTGAAAAATGTGGTTAACCCTGACGATATCATCAGCAAATACGGTGCAGACTCATTAAGACTGTATGAGATGTTTATGGGTCCGCTCGATGCCTCAAAACCATGGGACGAAAAAGGCGTGAAAGGGGTGTTTGGATTCCTGGCACGTGTACACAGGCTGTTTGGTAATATGGAAAATATAAGTGAAGAAAAGGACAGCACCGAAGTGATGAAAACCCTGCACAAAACAATAAGCAAGGTGGAAGGTGACATCGAAAACCTCCGTTTCAACACCGCCATATCATCGCTTATGATATTCACTAACCTGGCCCTTAAAGAGGGTAAAATAAGCAGGGACACAGCCTCTGTCTTTACAAAGATATTAAGCCCCTTTGCACCACACCTGGCTGAGGAATTATGGGAAATGTACGGTAACAGCAAAAGCCTTGCATACAGTCCCTGGCCTCAAGTGAACGAAGAATACCTGGAGGAGGATACATTCGAATACCCGGTGTCCTTCAACGGTAAGCTGAGGTTCAGATTGGAGCTGCCGCTGGATATGGAAGAAAAAGCGATGAAGGATGCCGTTATAAGAGATGAGAGATCAGAGAAGTGGCTCGGGGGAAAACAGCCCCGTAAGATCATAATTGTAAGAGGAAGAATAATAAACGTGGTGGTATGATCAGATACATAAAAATAATTTCCTGTAGTCTAATAATATTACTCTCAGTCCTTCTGTACAACAGCTGCACTGAGTCATCCGGATTCATTCCGGAGGCCGGCGACAGTGATAAGGAAGTGCTTATCAATAAGGATAAATTACCCGAACCGACTCTTGACCTGTACGGTATTGATACAACATCCTACATAAGAATTCCGGGAAAGGTAAAAAGAAACCAGTTCCTCTCAGAAATCCTTAACGACTATAATATTGATTATCCCCTCATCAATAAACTTATTAATAACTCAGGCGATATATTCGATGTAAGAAAAATAAAAAGCGGGAATAAGTACACCCTTTATCTCAAACCCGGCACTGAGAACAGGCTGGAATATATGGTTTATGAACATGATAATATCAATCATTATATACTTGATCTGAGAGATGATCCGCATGTCAGGAAGATA